>NZ_CP013015.1:167172-267172 GCF_001577525.1 Candidatus Desulfofervidus auxilii
CTTATATCTCGAAAAATCAGGATACCTTACCAGAAGCCTCAACATCTTCTTGCTGTCTGTATCACCAATCTCTAATATCTCAGGACATACTTCTAATAGCCTTTTTCGAAGCCTGTTTTGCAACCTTATCTTCTCATCTATCAGGGTTTGTTGATGCCGAGACAGAATCTTTAACTTTTCATTGATTTTTGTTGCCTTCTCTACCGCAATGAATGCCTTTTCATTTTCAGCGTCTAAATAATCTCTTAATTTCAGCATTTTTGCTAACATTTTTGCGTCCCTTTTATCGTTACGCCATTCTGCCCCAAATACATTCCGAAATTGTTTTAATTTTAAATTATCTACATTGTATAAGGTGAATCCGCTCTCTATAAGTATCCGATCAAATGGTGCTCCGTATCCATTCTTTCCTTCAATTGCAAATGATATTATCCCACCTTCTCTTTTCTCAATCTCTCTAAATTCTCTAACTGCCTTATAAAATTCACTGAATTTGTGTGCTATCTTCTGGTCATACAAAATCTGTTCTTCATCATCCATGATAATTATGTGATGATTATCACTGCCAATATCGATTCCTCCAGATAACCTTTTCACGCCTCACCCTCCTTTATGTTTGATATTTTATGGCTCTGCCAATACCTTTATCCCGTCTATAATAGCCACTTAAAGGCACCTTTCCATTAGACAGGGTATTGGCAGGAGAACATCCGGCAATTCAAACCGAGTCACAATAATTCAACATTATTGACTGACCCCGTTAGCCACAAATGTTCCCCTAGCCATTTATCATTTATATCACATAAAGAAGGCTTCTTAATTTCATTCCCTATTTTTTACTCTCACTTTTAATTATAGACCCCAATTCCACTACATTTGACTATTTCATTCCCTCACTATTTCACTACTCACTGATTTAATGTTTTGGCATTTAGACATTTGGATTTCATTTGGCATTTGGATTTTGAAATTTAGATTTTTTATTTTTGTTAAATTACTTATAGCCTGACTTTGACGTAGCCCTGAACAACATAAGTGTTTTTGATACACATAAGAAATTCTATTCTCAAGGTAAGCATGGTTTCATACTTTAAGAAAAACTTTCCTGCCATGTTATATAGCTTAAATCGAGTGGTCTTTATTTAAGGAGGTTTTTTACTAATTAAAAAAGGATTTTGATTTTAGCATTGACTTTGTCAACTATTTTTGTTAATTTCATAAAAATATTTTAAGGAGGCAGATATGTTACCCTGGTTGGTTTTAAACTGGGATCCAAGCCATATTATATTTTTGGGTGTATTCTATTCTGCAATGGGTGCACTGGGTTTAGGTCTCACATTTGTCACCCTAAAAAGCATTCGGGATTATATGAAGGGTGGCGGGCACTAACGCCAGAGCAACTCTTTGTTTTTTAGGATAATTTCTTTTACTTCCACTGTAGGGTCAAGATTTAACAGATATACAATAGTATCAGCTATTATCTTTGGTGATAAAAGACATTTCTCTTTTGGGCAAAAGGGCATTTTTTGAATAAGTTTTGTCTTTACAATTCCTGGAAATATACTAGTAACTTTAATCCCATAACGTTTTCCTTCTTTATACATTACTTCAGCCAATCCTCGCAAAGCAAACTTCATAGCACTATAGGCTGTTCCATAAGGAAAACCCTCTAAACCAGAAATGGAATTAACGAAAATAACATATCCCTTTTTTTGTTTTAAAAATATGTTATATGCCATTTGAGTGAGAAAAAAGGGAATTTTCAAATTGGTTTCATAAGAAGCATCTAACATTTCTAAAGTGGTATCTTCTACCTTGGCATAAAATCCAGCACCTATAGCATTAATGAATATTTCAGGATTAAATGAATCAAATTTTTTTTCAATTACTTTTGCGTCTTCCCATAAATTTTTAATAGAGACGAAGACAATATCTTCTATATTAGACAGGTCTTGAGCTAATTCATTTTTCTTTTCTTGGTCTCTATAGGTTAAAAGTAATCTATGTCCTGGAGCTAAGGCTTTAGCAATAGCTCTTCCTATGTCTCCTGTAGCGCCAGCAATAATAACATTCATGGCTTTTCTCCCCTAATCAATACAAAAGCGGCTAAGTGTCTTAATGGCGAGGTTGCCCATTTGCGATCTAATTTCTCTACCAGGGGGATTAAAAAACACGGAATAAAGGCAGGAAAATAAATTACACCTCTGGTGGTTAAATTAATAAAACCAGCTTGCTTAAAAAGAATTTTCAATTGGTTAACAGTATAAAACCTGGCATAGCGATAGGCTGTCTCCTTAAAAATAGACTTTAGCCGCTTAAATAAAAACCAGGCACTAAAGGTATTCATTGTTCCTAAAATAATTTCTCCCTTAGGCCTTAAAACCCGATAAATCTCGCTGAGTGTCTTTTCAGGATAGGTTAAAAATTCAAACAAAGTAATGCTTAATATACTGTCTAGAGATTGATTTTTAAATGGTAAAATACTGGCATCTCCCAATACAAATGGAACAGACATTTTTTGTATGGCGATTTTTAACATCTCCATAGATTTATCTAATCCTATCACCTTTATTCCTAATCTATTCAAAGCTAAAGTATAATTGCCCGTACCACAACCTAAATCTAGAATTACGCCCTTTTGCCCCTTCATAAGAGAAAATACCTGCTCTTTTTCCACTGCATCTACATAGCTGCCTATGGGTGTGGTGTACCAGGTATCGTATTTAGACGCAATTTGCTCAAAATAAGCTACTGGTTCCATAAAATTAATAATATTACATTTTGAGATATTTTAAAATAACATCTTCTTTTCAAAATCCGCGATTTATTTTCTATTCTAGCGTCTCCACTCGCAGGGGTGTAATTATTTTAATTGAGGAAATTGGTGTTAATAGCACACGTAATTTATAAAAATAATTCAATTGCTTGACTTTGACCACAGTATCTGACCCCATTTCCTACAAATTTTGTCATTTGAATAACAAAATTTGTCAATTTAAGAAGAGGTAAGGAGTGTTATTTAAAGCTGGTCTTCTTACAAGTTCCGAGACATCCAAATTTTCCCAAAATGGCACATTTTTTGCCTTAACATATAAATAGGGGATTGTGAAATAACCTGATAAACAGGCTTTTAGTTGACATTTTGGATATAAATGGCTATAATAAAGAAAAAAGGAGGTGAAAGGAAATGCGAAAATGGGGTTTAATCTTGGTGCTTATTGTAGGTTTGGTTGGCCTTTATGGGATAGCACAGGCTAAGGTATCAGGTGTCTGTTCAAATTGTCATACCATGCATTATAGCCAGGATGGGGGTGTACTTTCAGAGTGGGGGCAGAGTGGACCTTATGAGTCGTTACTAGTAAATAACTGTGTTGGTTGCCACACAGGAGAAAATGATGGCACAAATACTACTCCTTATGTCTATTCTACAAGTTCCCTAACTTATGGAACAGATACCCTTGCAGGTGGAAATTTTTATTGGGTAGCCAATGGGTGTGATGAATGTGGTCACAATGTAACTGATATTCCTGGAGTAAGTCAAGATAGCAATTTTTCTCAAACTCCAGGTCATGTGGACGGTACAACCTGCAGTAGTTGTCATGGTAGTGGTAATATGGTGCTTACTAAATGTGTCTTTTGTCATAATCCAAAACATCATGTAGATGATAGTGGCCCAGTTGTAGGTGATGATGAAGAAGTTAAGTATAGGTTTTTAAGCCTTGACTATTACCACCCATCTTCTTTTCAGGAAGGTAGTTATAATTTTTATGGGGTTGCAGGTATAGAAGATGGTGATTGGGAATATACTGTAAGTTCAACTGACCATAATGAATATTGTGGTGCTGCTAGTTCAGAGGATTATTCAGGTGCTTCTCATTCTATAAGTAGATATTGTGCTGCCTGTCATTGGGGATTTTATGGAGATAATACTGGGCATTGGAAAAAGCACCCATCAGATTATGCCTTACCAAATAGTGGTGAATATGCAAATTATACAACCTACAACCCTTTAGCTCCTATAGCTAGACTTGAAAGCACTTTAACAAGCATGACAGCAGCCAGCTCAACTGTAACACCAGGAGAGGACCAAGTTTCTTGTCTTTCCTGCCATCGTCCACATGGAAGTCCATATTCAGATATGCTTAGATGGGATTATGAAAATGAGTGTAAAGCAGGCACATCAGACCCAGACTGTGGCTGTTTTGTTTGTCATACAGAAAAAGGTGGTAGTTAAATCTCACAAGCGCCTTGATTTTTAATGGGACAGCCTAAAAGGCTGTCCCAGCAGTGGAAAGAATTAAAATGCAAAGACACGACCCCTAAAAAGGCCGTCTTTAATCATTTTAAGTTTAATAATTAAAGAAAAACTTTTTCTTTCTTTATATGGAAACTTTAAATATGTTTTTTTAAAAATTTGCTTTATTTTACTATATTTGCCCGCCTGCCTGACGGCCGTGTCTGCCGACAGGCAGGTGGGTGGGTTTTCTTTTAAAGTTATCAGAAATTGGGGGTTCTTGTTTTATTTATCCTGTTATGTTAAATTTTTAGCAAAATTTAACTGCCCGAAGGTGGGGACAGGGAGGGTAAAATTATGGCGGGTATTAACAAAGTAATTCTTATTGGGCATTTAGGTGCAGATCCAGAGCTCCGTTATACACCAAATGGTACACCGGTAGCTAATTTTAGAATTGCTACCACAGAACGATGGACAAACAAACAAGGAGAAAGGACGGAATCTACTGAGTGGCATCGGATAGTAGCCTGGGGGAAATTAGGGGAATTTTGTGGTCAATATTTAAATAAAGGGAAACAAGTATATATTGAAGGAAGGTTAAGGACTCGTTCCTGGGAAGATAGGGATGGGAAAAAACAATGGACTACTGAAATTATTGCTCAAAGATTACAACTTTTAGGGAAACCAGAAAAACCTTCTGAAGAAGAAGTGCCTGTTCCTGAAGAAGCACCTGTTGAAGAAGACATTCCCTTTTAAAATATAAAGTATGCTTCCCAAAATTCCTCGAGTGATGTCTACCCAACACCCTGACAATGTAACTCCGCCATTTTTTACCCAAAGTTCCGAAATGGGGGGAGAAGATGAAATACAAGAGGCTTATTACGCCTTTTCCCATCTGGATTGTGATGAGCAAATGTGGGATTGTGAAGGAAAAGAGGTAGATATTTATGTGGTTAGAAAACTCTTAGCTAGATATGAACGGTTTTTCAAAAAACACCCTTTGGGTAAAGAAATTTTTATTACTTTAAGGATACCCAATCCCACTGTGGAAAAGGAAGAAGCCAAAATCATTTTTGAAACGTTAGAAAGTATTCCTCGCTCTTATGATACTGCTAAACTCTTTTATAAAAAAGATATCCCTCCGATTTTTGAAGTCATCTTGCCTATGACTACTTCTTCGCAATGTCTTAATCGGATTTATTATTATTACAAAGAATTCGTAGCTGGTAAGCAGAATTTAACATTATCTCCCGGTGATATTACCATTGCTGATTGGATTGGAAAGTTTTATCCACAAACTATCAATGTAATTCCTCTTTTTGAAGACAAACAATACCTGTTAGAAGCCCATCATATACTTTCTGAATATTTAAAAGACAAAAAATTTCCCTATCATCGAGTATTTTTAGCAAGGTCAGATCCTGCCTTAAATTATGGAATGATAAGTGCTGTTTTATTGATCAAAATCTCCTTACAACGATTGAGGAAACTTTCTGAAAGATTGGAAAAACCTATCTATCCTATACTGGGTGTAGGAACAGTGCCTTTTAGAGGAAATTTCAGACCTGACAATGTCAGAAATCTCTGTTTTGAGTTTCCAGATGTGCAGACCTTTACTGTTCAATCTGCCTTCAAGTATGATTTTCCTGTGCAGGAAGTGATTAGCGCTATCCAAAAACTAAAACAAACTCCTAGATTACATGGCTGGGTAGTGGATGAAGAAAAATGTTTAAAGATAATAGATAAAGTTTCCATGGCCTATGCCAAACAAGTAGAGGCCTTAGCACCATTGATCAATAAGGTGGCCAGATATGTGCCCAAGAGAAGAAGACGCAAATTACACATAGGGCTATTTGGTTATTCTAGAAAACTAGGAGGTATTATCCTACCACGGGCTATTGGTTTTTGTGCTGCTTGTTATTCTCTTGGTTTACCGCCAGAAATACTGGGTTTTCATGCCTTAGATGATAAGGATATTGTCTTTCTGAAAGATGTTTATGTTGACTTTGAACAAAGCATGGGCAATGCCCTTAAATTCTTTAATGAAAAGGTGTTGGATATTCTACCAAAAGATACCTCAAAATCTGTAAAAACAACTTGGGAAAAATTATGTGAACTATTTTCTTTTGAGATAGATTTAGAACATAAACAAATTACATCTCATATCATTAATGATTTAAAATTTGAACACTATGAAATCATTTCTTCTCTTGTAACAGAAGCAGCCCATATCAGAAATTTTTTGGGGTAATTACATCCCTACCCCAGGGATTTTTGTTCCGCAATGGGCACAGCATCCATCTTTAATATTGTATTCTATTATGGTATATCCATATCTGCCAATGAGTAAATTATTGCAATGATGGCAATAGGTATTTTCCCCTTTGTTCCCAGGGATATTGCCTGTATAAACGTAATGTAACCCTTCTTCCAGGCCAATTTCTCTCGCTCTGTGTATAGTTTCTATGGGTGTGGGTGGAAGATTGGTAAGACGATATGTAGGGAAAAAACGGCTAATGTGCCAGGGAATATCAGGATTTAGTTGATAGAGCCACCTGGCTATATCTTTTAACTCATCTTCTGAGTCATTCAGGGTAGGAATAAGAAGGGTGGTTACCTCTACCCAAATGCCCATTTTGACCATATTGGTAATAGTATCCAATACAGGTTGTAATCTCCCTCCACATATCTTTTTATAATATGTGTCTTGAAAAGATTTCAAATCAACATTAGCTGCATGGAGATAAGGCTTAATGGTTTCCAAGGCGTCTTTAGTCATGTATCCATTGGTAACAAATAAGTTTTTCAATCCTTTTTTTACTGCTTGATAAGCAGTATCATAGGCCAATTCAAAAAATATGGTGGGTTCTGTATAGGTATAAGCAATAGAACTAGCTTTTTGAGATAATGCCTTAGCTACAATCTCTTTAGGTGTAGTATCCCAACCTAGAATTTTCCCTTCTTCTTTAGGCATTTGGGAAATGTCTGCATTCTGACAAAAAAGACACTTAAAATTACAACCTACGGTGGCAATGGAAAAAGAAAGACTGCCAGGATAAAAATGATAAAGGGGTTTTTTCTCAATGGGGTCATTGTGTTCAGCAACTACTTTACCATAAACCAGTGAGTTTAATATCCCATCCTGGTTTTCTCTTACTCCACAAATACCGCGTTTCCCTGAATTGATAACACAGTGGTGAGCACACAGATTGCATCGTACTTTATTCCCTTTGAGTTTTTCATAAAGCATGGCTTCTTTCATCTTTGCCTCCTTGAATTTAAAATGTAGATTAAAATGTATTTTGTCAAGTATTAAATAAAATTGAGACTTTACAGCCGTTTTTTCTTGACTTTTGGATAAACTTAATACCTATTATTTTTGATCTGTTCAAATCTGATTTTGGTATGTTATAGTAGAATCTACAAAATATACCAGCTAAACTTATTTACCCTTTATTTTCTTTATTGCTTCACTTGCCCATTTGCCTAATGGTTTTTTATAAAACTTGCCATCAATATAAATTGCTACTTCTTCAGTTCGCTGAAGTAAATCTTTTAAATAAGGCAAAGCAGGTTTAAAGCTCACTTTTCCCATTGCCCAGGCAAAAAGCCCTAGTGT
Organism: Candidatus Desulfofervidus auxilii; assembly: GCF_001577525.1. Taxonomy (GTDB): domain Bacteria; phylum Desulfobacterota; class Desulfofervidia; order Desulfofervidales; family Desulfofervidaceae; genus Desulfofervidus; species Desulfofervidus auxilii. Next base: position 175,026 of record NZ_CP013015.1, read on the forward strand.
TTCTGGTTCATTTATTTTTAAAACCTGTGAAAAAATTTCATTTTGAAAAAAGGATACTGAATCTTTTATCCTTTCTCCTAAACGTCCAATACCCCATAATCCACCTTTCACCAATGGTGGTTCTTCAAAGGCATGAGCAACCATCATACTGCCATAGGGTTCAAGTAGTTGAGGAATGTGGATAATTATCTCTGCCACAGTTTGAGGTGCATTCCAGCCAATACCGCCTGATTCGTCATTCATAGACCAAAAAAGATTTCGTATAAACTCCCTCACTTTTTCTTTTTTATTCTCTTGCCACCACACTTGCATTAATTTAGCTATAGCCTCTATTGCTGGCCAATAAATTCTTGAATCAACATCATAAAGACAGGAACGCAAAAACTTAAAAGCACGCACATTTTTATTGCATAAAAAGATAATTTGTTCAAAATCCCTTTTTAAAAGTAACTCTTTAATGGTTTGTTTCTGTAAATGCATTAATTAATCCTGGGCTGACAAACAGGGCAAAAATAGCTACTTCTGCCACCAATCTTAAGACGTTTAATAAGACTACCACAACGTTGACAAGGTAAACCTGCTTTGCCATAAATAAACAAGCAATTTTGATAAAGTCCTTTTTGTCCATCTGGATGGACATAGCTTTTTATAGAAGTGCCGCCTAGCTTTAAAGCACGTTTTAATACTTTATGTATGGCTATAGTGAGTTTTTTTATTTGTGTTTGATTTATAGTGTTTGCAGGTGTTAAGGGATGAATTTTTGCCAACCATAAGGCTTCATCACTGTAAATATTGCCTAATCCTGCTAGGCATTGTTGGTTAAGTAATAGAGATTTAATAATTGCATGTCTATTTTGCAGTCTTTTTTTAAATGTAAGTGGAGTAATAGTTAAAGCATCTGGCCCTAATTTTTGTAAAAAAGGCACTTGGGATAACACCTTTTCAGGCACAATTTGTAAGTAACCAAATTGGCGTGAATCTGCAAAACGCAATTGATATTCTGTATCTTTAAATAAAATGGTTAAATGCGTATAGGACGGTAAGGGAGTATCCTTATGTTGCCACCATAATTGTCCGGTCATCTTTAAATGAATAAGCCAGGCATAAGGTGGGACAGAAAGAATAATTAATTTACCTTTACGTGATATATCATAAATAGGGCGGTCCAATGCCATGGATAAACATTGTGATGTCTTTAGAAGCTTTGCTTTATTGCATATTATCCTTATTGGAACCTTTCCAATTAAAAAAGTTTTAAGTTTTCTTACAATGATTTCTACCTCTGGAAGCTCAGGCATAAATTTTTCCCAAGTGTCACTTTAATTTCATCCCTTACCCCTCTAATAAGAGCATCAAGCATTCATCAAACTTTCAGCCATCTGAGGATGTGCCGCATTGTGGGTGCAAATGAATAAAATTTTTTCAGGATAGCCTCCCTTAAAGACATCTTAAAAATGCTACTAAATCCTTTTTCTCCTGCTCAGTAAGTTTTAGTTCCTGAATCAAGTTGATGTTTAATGTTATAATTTCCATTTGCTAGCCATCAACGCGCCACAAACCATGTAAATTACAATATTCCCTTGCGATTATTTTTTCTGCCTCAATATTAAAAACAGCTTCAGGTATCTCTCCTGGTTTTAAAAACTGCCGATAAGCCTTACCGTCAACAATGACCTCAATCCATTCAATGTAATGTTTTTCCTCCATAGGATGAGTAACACTTCCCACCTTTACCTTAAAACCACCTTCTATCTTTTCAATCACAGGCACATGCTTTTCTTTGGCTGCATCCACAGTATTTTCTTCATAAAGTTTCATCGGTTGCCCACAACAGACCAGTTCACCCTTACCTTCATGTAAAACTTCCACAATGTTTCCACACACCTCACATTTGTAAATCTGCAATCTTTTGGTCATTTTTTTACCTCCTACTTAAATAATGCCAATTTCTTTATGTTTACTTAAGACTTCATCTGCTAATCTTTCAAGATTTTCAAAATCAGCCTTCTTTGGATATCCTCTGGCCAAAATAGGTTCTAAAAACTCACCCTTAAAGTTAGAAAGTATTCCCTTAATAGTTTCTAATAACTTACCTCCCCAAGCATATGAACCAATAAAAGAAGCAAATTTTGCCTTGGGACGGAGGGCATTAGCCAAATAGGCCGTATGTATAGCTAGGGGATGAGGCCCAGCTAGCACCATAGGGGCTGCCAGTACAATAGTAGCAGCATCTACCATGGCCATTGCTAATTCCCCTATATCTGTCTTGCTGAGCATAAAGGGTTTTACGCCAATGCCTCTTTGGATAAGACAGTCTATAAAAAAATTAACCATTTTTTCTGTGCTTCCGTGCATAGAAACATAGGGAATAATCACTTCATTTTTTACTTCATCAGAGACCCATTGCTTATAAGCATCCAGGATGAACTGGGGATGAAAATAAATTGGGCCGTGACTTGGAGCAATCATCTCAATTTCAAAACCTTCTATTTTTTCAAGATTTCTTTTTATATTTTTTCTAAAAGGCATCATGATTTCAGCATAATAGCGTTTAGCTGGAAAATAAACTTCCTTTTCATTTGCAAACAATTTGCTTGTAGCATAGTGTGAGCCAAAAAAATCACAGCTAAAAAGGATTTTATTTTCTTCAAGATAAGTGCACAGAGTTTCTGGCCAGTGAACCCAAGGAGTAAAGATAAAGCGTAAGGTTTTATTACCTAAAGAAAGCCTTTGTCCATCTTCTATAATTAAAAAGCGGTCTTTAGGAATAAGTAGTAAATCCATAAGCAAAGATTGACATTTTTTATTTGTTACCAATTTTGCTTTAGGATAAAGATTAAGCACCTCTGGTAGAACACCTGAATGGTCCTGCTCAGCATGTTGAGAAATAACAAAATCAAGCTCTGAGAGGTTAAGGGTTTTTAACTGATTGATTAAAGCTTCCTTTTTTGTGGGATCAACTGTATCAATAAGGGCTATTTTTTCACTGCCTTTAACCAAATAGGCATTATAACTAGTGCCATCAGGTAGAGGGATCAGCTCATCAAATAAACGCCTATCCCAATCCCTAATTCCAATAAAAAATATATCTTCTTTAATCTTTTGAGGCATCAGTTTTCCTCCAATGGCACATATTTTTCTTCAGGAAATCCACACACTGGGCATTTATAATATTCAGGCAATTTTTCAAAAGGAGTCCCTGGAGGAATCCCCTTCTCTGGATCATAAACATACCCACAAACTGTGCATTTATATTTTTTCATTTGTATCACCTCCTTATCAAATTTTTGTTAAACTTCGGGTTTAAATTCATCCTTGGTGGCTCCACACACAGGACAAACCCAATCATCAGGTAAATCTGCAAACGCTGTCCCTGGGGAAATCCCATTACCTGGATTCCCTACCTCTGGGTTATACACATAACCACATACCTGACACTTGTATTTCATAAGTCCTCCTCTACTCTATTTTAGTTTTACTTGAATATTTTTGCTCATGTACCACTTTTGACTATGGCAAGAAAGACAAACATTTTGCATATTTTTATTTCTTTCTTTTTGTTCTTCTTGGGTATAAATCAGGCCAAATATTTGCATTCCATTTATGGCTGTCATAAGCATGTGATATACAAGATTGTTGGTCAAATTTTCATAGGCATAAGACATCAGATTTTCCCCATACTCTTTTACTTCTGTGGGATGACAGGCAATGTTAGCCAGGTTTTATGGCACCTGCTTTATGGAAACTTCTCTTTACGATTCCCCTTTTTTAAGTGCTTTGGCTAAAGTCATTTTGCATGTAGATTTCTTTCCCAATCAGCTACTATACAAGGTAAAGAAACAGATTTTCATTTATTTTTCCCTTTATAACTCACTTATCTCTATAGCCTCTAAAGGACATACCTCCACACAACTTTCACATTCTTTACAACTAGAAACATCCACCACTTCTATTTCATCATCAACCATTTCAAACACATCCATTGGGCAAATACTTATACATGCTCCACATCCTTCACATTTGTCTTTATTAACAGTAACAAGATACACTAGCCTTCAAGTAAGGTCTTTTCATGAAGTTGTAACCAACCTGCAGGAGCAGTAAGATATTCAATAGAATCCAAAATAATAAGGTAATGATTTCTTTTTTCCCGAGAAAGAGCAAGATAAAAACGTTTTTCTTTATTATCCTCTGTTTGTTCTGCCAAGGCTTCATAATATTTTATGCTATCTTCTCCTCTGTTTAAGGCAAAACGCAGGGCTTCACTCTCATCAGAAGATGCCTTTGCCTGTTCAACTAAAGATTCTTGAAATACTTTCTGTACTCTTGAGGGATTACCTATTGAAGTAATCCATTTAAGTGGTTTTTTTCTCTTTAAGCAAAGCATAAACTTCATTAATCTTTTTGATGTGTAAATCTTCTTCCTGGGCTAATTGTTCAAATACCTTTTTACCAAAATACTTTTTACCTCTTTAGCTACTTCTAAATAAAATTGTTTTCCCTCCTCTTCCATTTTGATGGCCTTTTTTAAGGCATCTTCTATTTTTTCTTTCATCTAATTACCTCTACATTTATTTGAGCTGTATTTACCGTTATTGGCTTATATTCTGAAGGAGGTAAATTTAAAAACCTTCCTACCGAACTTGGCACAAGGCTATAATAAAGGATGGCTTTAATGGTCAGCTTACCTGTAGCAATGTCTTTTGGTAATCTCAAAGCATAGGTCTCTGTCTTTGTCTCTTGTGGTCCGATTCTATAATCCACTAGTCTGTTTTTAACTGTATACCACTGACAAATGGTCATCCTTCCTTGAGGGTCAAAAAATGGCCTTCTAAATATCCTTATGCCTTTAGGTAAATCACCGTCTCTTTTCACTCCTTTAAATCCCTTTATTCCCATAATTTCACCCATGGCTTGGTAGGCCAATGCCCCTGGATCAGAGATGGTATATTCTTCACCTTCAAATTCTTTTGGTTTCACACTTAAATAGTAAATCTTTCCTTTTGCATCAATGGCTTTTACCTCAAGCCAAAGCATCCTTTCTTCAGAAGAACCAGAAGGAATACAATGCCCAACCTTGCCATTAAAGAGTTCCACTCTAACTTGTATAGCTGAACCTGGTGTTAATTGTTTTTTTCTTGTGTAAAGAGCTATATCTACTGCTCCAGCCAATTTGTTTCCAAAATGCGCTCCATGAAATACATGATGGGCAATGTCTTCTCTTGTTTTTCCACCTAAAGCCGATTTACCCTCTCTGCGATACATATGGCAATCCTGACACAGTATTCCTGCTTTTGCATAAGGTCCGTTTTTCCATTCCCGATATGTCTCCTTTACCCAGGCACCATAAGGACTTTTTTCATTATGACAAGTAGCGCAAAGTTTGGGGGTCTTTAAAAATTCTAAATATTGAGTTTTATGGAAGGATGAATGCGCATCTTCTCTTGGACCAAACTTCACTTTACCTGGCTTTATAATAAAACTAAAATTAAAAGGCTCTTTTTCTGTGGAACCAGTAATATTATGACAGACTTCACAACTTACCCCTTCATTCGCCCTTGTATTCTCTTTAGGTGGTTTTGGGGGAATATCACCTGTTAAAAAGGCAATAGGTGCATGACAAGCAATACAACCTGCCTTAACACCTGCTACTTTTTTAAGTTTTAAGGCATGTGGTAAGGCCAATTTAAAATACTCCACATCATCCCACTTATGAATAAATGATTTAGCCATTAAACTTTTTTGCCATTCTTGATATATTTCTCTATGACAAACCATGCATCTTTTTGGTGTATAAAAGTCTTTGTATTCAAATTTTCCCATCTCTGCACTGTATGCTATTGAAATAAAAAAACAAAGAATTAAAAGAATGAAGCTATATCTCATCATTGACTCCTACTATTTACCAGTTTTCTGCAAGGAGCTCGAAATATGCCTTTGGATGGGCACAGGCAGGACATTTTTCTGGTGGCTCTTTGCCTTCATGAATATAACCACAATTTCTGCAACGCCACTTTACCACTTTTTCTCTTTTAAATACTCTATCTTTTTTAATATTATCAAGTAAAGCAAGAAATCTTTTCTCATGCTGTCTTTCTGCTACTGCTATGGCTTTAAATACTTCAGCTATCTCTTCAAAACCCTCTTCCTCTGCAATACGGGCAAATTCAGGATACATCTTTGTGTGTTCATAGTTTTCACCAGCGGCAGCAGCCTTAAGATTTTCCTTTGTATTACCAATTACACCTGCTGGAAAACTAGCTGTAATCTCTACCTCACCACCTTGAAGAAATTTAAAAAGCCTTTTTGCATGCTCCTTTTCATTATCTGCTGTTTCTAAAAATATCGCTGCTATCTGCTCATAACCTTCCTTTTTTGCCTGCGAGGCAAAATAGGTATAACGATTCCTTGCTTGCGATTCACCTGCAAAGGCGGTCAAAAGATTTTTTTCGGTTTTTGTCCCTTTTAAACTTTTCATCATTGATACCTCCTCCATGCAGCCCAAAGAGGAACGCCTCTTTCGTCTCTGAGCTTTAAAATCCCATCTTCTTTTTTGACTTCCATAGCAATAATAGTCGGCTTTCCTTTAAAAATAATGCGTGAGCCTTTGACCTCAACTTTATCTCCTGTTCCAATTTTGACATCTTGATTTTCAACAAACCAGGCAGGCCCCAGATGGACTGAAATTGTTTCTTTTTCTGTTTTCACTATTAAATGAACACCATAAGACATTCCTCTCATCGGATAAAATTTTTCTATACCAGTGACCACTCCTTTAATTGTCTCTACTGTGTTAGGATTAAACATCCTGCAATATTGACTGCGCATTCCCCAACCACCACTACCTTTCCATCTCATTCCTCTTTGAGCAAAGGAATCAAGGCAAAAAGAAAAGACAAAAACAGGAATTAATATCATTAATACTCTAATGTTTTTTTTCATCTGTTCCTCCTATAAATTATTTTTTTCATTTTATTCTAATGCCTCTGTTTGCTAAGGACTATTATGTGTCCCTCTCATTTGTCTTGCCAATTCTCTAATTTCTCCTAAGTCTTTTGTCATCATTGCCCAGCCATACCAATAAGCATAATCAGGATTAACATGGAAAAATGCCTGATAAGTGCGCATCCTGTGCTTCATATACATTTGAAAAAGCACCTGTTCAATATAAGATGCCTCTTTGAAGTCTCCACCACCGGTGCGCATAAAATAAAGAAAATCAGGATAAGCAAAGGCATAATTAGCTGGCTTTTTTAAAATGCCATCTTGATAGAGATCAGCAACAATTTTAATCGCTTCAGCCAATAAATGGTCTGTCTTTTTTAACATTTCATCACCCATCTCCAATTGTTTACGTGCATAGCTTTTAGAATGACATTTACTGCAGGTTTTAATCATCTTTTCCCTTTCTGCCTGAAAATCCTCTTCAGTCAACCGCACCATATCTGCCGCCTTTACCACATCCAATCTGGCAGTAGGCTTTCCTGTCTGTGGATTCAAGACACCCAAAGCCTTTAATATTGTTATTCGATCCTCTGCCCATTGTTTATCTTTAGGTAAAGGTAATCTCACTCCTAAAAATCCCCAGGCAGTCCTATTGGTATGTGTGCCATTAGGTAAATGACAATCTTGACACTTGGGAGCAGGTGCGTCTTTTGAAAGTCCTCCTGCCTCTTTGGCAAACCAGCGAGCACCATGCTTACTACTGCTCCACATCTCCCATTGGGGATGGTCATAACCCATGTGGCATTGCTGACAAGCATGGGGATCTAATGCCTCTTTTTTAGAAAAACTATGTCTCGTATGACACTCATCACAAGAATTGTTTTGATAACGATAACCTTTTGCATGTAATTCCTTCTTCTGCTCCTCAGTCTTAATACCCATATTGTGGCAGCCTCCACAACCTCTTCCTCCTTCCATCAATTCATCAGGCTCCAAATGGGTAACAGGCATGGCATTCAAGGCAGTCCAACCCAGATTATGTTTTCCTTTAATAAATTGATTGAATTGGGTCTCATGGCATTGAGCACAAACATGTTCATCAGGTAATTGAGCCAAATTTACATTTTTGCGACTATTGTGTTTTTTCCCATGACAAACAGAGCAAGTGACATCCATTTCATGATGCTTACTTGTCTGCCAATCCTTTACCAATCCTGGAGTAACTGTTTTATGACAAGAAATACAGACTTCTCTGGCTATGGCCGAATTTAAAAGGAATAATACTATAAAAATACTTATACTCATCACTGTAATTTTTGCCTGCATGTCTCTCTCCTTTTTAATTTCTTTTTTTAAAAAATCATTCTAAATTTATTTTTTGTCTTTGTCAAGAAAAATTTTTTATAAAATTTATAAGCTAAATTTTGATCTTAATCTTGATTTTATTTTTAGGGAAAGTAATATAAAAACAAAAACTTATCAGAAAACATTATGGAATTTAAAAAAGAACTTGAAGATAAAATAAATTTATTAAGAAGAAAAAGGATAGTAATAACTACACCACGACTAATTATCTTGGAGTATCTGTTGCAAAATAGGATTCATCCCACAGCCGAAGAAGTCTATCAAGATTTAAGACAACGTTTCCCTTCTCTTTCTTTAGCCTCTGTTTATAATACACTTAAACTCTTCAGTCGGCTTGGAATCACCACAGAGCTACTTTTAGATAAAGAAAAAGCCCGTTATGATATCAATACAATTCCTCATGCCCATTTTAAATGTCTAAACTGTGGTAAAATATATGATTTATTAGATATAAAACTCCCTCAAAAAGTAACAGGTCATAAAGTTTTATCAACTCAACTTTATTTTTATGGTGTCTGTCAGGAATGTTTAAAAAAGCGTAGTAATAAATGAATCTCAAACTAACAAATATAGAAAAGGCAGTTCAAATTATTCAAAAAGGTGGTGTTGTTGCTTATCCTACTGAAACCTTTTATGGATTGGGAGTTGATGCCTTAAATCCCAGGGCAGTGGAAAGACTTTTTAAAATAAAAAAACGACCTTCTTCCAAGCCCATTTCTATTATTATCCCTAATATAAACTGGCTAAAATATTTGATAAAAGAAGTGCCTCCCATAGCACAAACCTTGATAGAAAAACACTGGCCTGGGCCATTGACTATTATCTTTGCGGCCAAAGACATTTTACCTAAAGAGCTTACAGCTGAGACAGGTAAGATAGGCATCCGGATTTCCAGCCACCCTATGGCCCAAAAATTGGCGCAATTGTCAGAGACACCTGTTACTGCTACCAGTGCCAATCTTTCAGGTATGCCTCCTCCTAATTCTCCGCAAGAAATTCATCCTCAAATTAAAAAGCAAATTGATGCTATTTTAGATGGTGGCTTTACCAAAGGAGGGCTCCCTTCCACAGTGATAGATGTAACGGTAAATCCACCAATAATTTTGAGAAAAGGTGCTATTAAAGTTGACCAATTTGGACTAGACAAAAATGAAAATAAGGCATAAATTGCTATTATGATGTTCATTGCTGACCTTCATATTCATTCAAAATATAGCAGAGCTACCAGTAAAGATATGGAGGTTACCACTCTGTATAAATGGGCAAAATGGAAGGGTATCAAAGTATTGGGCACAGGTGATTTTACCCACCCTCATTATTTAGCTGAATTAAAGAAAGATTTAGAACCTTTGGGAAATGGGTTATTTAAACTGAAAAATAAAGGAGACGAAGTATGCTTTATGCTTACTAGTGAAGTAAGCAATATTTTTTCGGCCCAGGGCAAAGGCCGCCGCATCCATACTCTTATCCTGGCCCCTTCTTTTGAAGTAGTAGATAAAATAAACAAACAATTTTCCCGACGGGGAGACCTTTTAGCAGATGGACGTCCCACCTTTGGTTTTAATCTCAAAGAACTGGTAAAAATGGTTTTAGATGTGTCTTCTGACTGCCTTTTAGTCCCTGCCCATGCTTGGACGCCTTGGTATGGATTATTAGGTGCTAATGGAGGATTTGATTCTATTGAAGAAGCCTTTGAAAACGAAACTAAGAATATTTATGCTATTGAAACTGGACTTTCTTCTGATATAGCTATGAATTGGCGTCTTTCCGCCTTAGATAAAATCAGTCTTATTTCTAATTCTGATGCCCACTCACCACACAAAATAGGTAGAGAGGCAAATGTATTTACTTGTGAATGTGATTATTACGAAATCATAGATACCATCAAAAAAAAGGATAGAGACCGTTTCCTGTGTACTATAGAATTTTATCCTCAAGAAGGGAAATATCATTATGATGGACATAGAAAGTGTAACGTTTCCTTTTCTCCACAGCAAACCAAGAAACATAATTATCTCTGTCCTGTATGTAAGCAAAGATTGACAGTGGGGGTAATGCATCGTGTAGAAACTTTGGCAGATAGGCCACAGGGTTTTCGCCCTCCTAATGCCATTCCTGAAATACACCTTATCCCTTTAGAAGAAATCATAGCCGAAGCGGTGAATAGACAGGTGGGCACTAAAACAGTAAGGGAAGAATATGAACGTTTAGTGAACCATGCTCCGGAGTTTGAAATATTACTTAAATTACCTCTAGATGAACTGGCCCATTTTGTGCCTCCCAAAATACTTGAGGGCATCATACGGGTGAGAGAAGGAAATGTCCTTATTACTCCTGGGTTTGATGGGGTATATGGAGAAATAAAAATCTTCCCTGAAAGCAAAAAAACAAAAAAGGAACCTATAAAACAAGCAGGTTTATTCTAACTCGACCTTCCCTCTTCTTTTGGCTATCCGATAAAGAATTTTTTTATAATAAACTTGGCCTTCTTCTAAAAGGGGCGAAACCGGTCTCATAATATTGAGCTTCATAATAAGAAAATTTAGGTGACGGCAACATAGGTAGACTTCTTTTTCATCTTCCATTGTTTCCAACAAATCTTTCAGCTCCTTAATTTCTTTCCTCAACATCAATTCAGGAGGTAAGCAACCAGCGTTTTTTAAAATTTTATAAGCCATCCGCAATTCTGGTGGGACATGATAGACATCGTCTTCCCGTGGCAGTGGCTTTCCTTTTCCAGGAAGATTATCAAATTCTCCTCTTTCAATTGCATCCTGAATTCGCCGTTCGGCAATCTTTCTAAATACAAACATTAATCTAACCTTTTCTGCATATTTTTACTAAAAATTTTTTATCTGTCAAGTTAAATTTTCACCCAAAGTCTCAGTCATTTTTGTCAGGGTCTGAGACCAGCATTTGTAATCTTCATCACTAAAAAGGCAAAAAACGACTTTTTCCAAATGAGTCTTACTCTTTAAATAATCCAATACTGTTTTAATCATGATTGAGGCTGCCCATTCTTTAGGACAACCAAAAATTCCTGTGCTTATAGCTGGGAAGGCAATACTTCTTAATTTATTTTTATCTGCTAGCTTTAAACTATTCAAAATCGCATTTTGGAGTTTCCTCTCTTCTTCTCCTTCTCCCCAACGGGGCCCCACAGCATGAATTACATATTTTGCTTTAAGCTTGCCTGCAGTGGTAATAACTGCCTCTCCCGCCTTAATAGGGGCCAGCTTGTCGCATTCTTCCTGAATTTTATAACCACCAGCGCGCAGAATGGCACCTGCCACTCCACCTCCCATTTTCAATGTTTCACCAGCAGCATTAACAATGACATCTACTGCCAATTGAGTAATATCACCCTTTAAAATCTCCAGAATAGTTTCCTTAATCTTGACCTGCATATTCCATTCCCTCCTTTCTTATTACACATATTAAGTTTCTTCCTGCATGTTTAGCGGCATAAAGACCCTTATCTGCTAAATCAAGGAGTTCTTCGGAGGAAAGACTAAATTCATTAGAACTTAAAACCCCACCACTAAAGGTTATTTTAATTTCATGTCCCAATATGTTAAAAATGTAGTGGCGGGTTATATGTAACAATTTCAAAGCCACTTTTTTGGGTTCTTTTGGAGAAGTTTGGGGAGTGATTATTACAAATTCATCTCCTCCATAGCGAAAGACAAAATCGGTTTTCCGTAAAGTTCGACGCAATAGAGCACTAAACTCTTTTAGCACTAAGTCTCCTGTCCGATGACCAAAATTGTCGTTTACTAGTTTAAATCTATCTATATCCAAAAATAACATCCCAAATGGTTTTTTTTCCGCAATCAACCTATCCAGAGTAAATGCCAGAAAGTGCCTGGTATAAGCACCAGTTAAAGCATCTTTCATGGTGAAATCATTTAAATATTTAATAAAGTCTGCATGGGCAACGATTCCTATTAAATTATTTTCGCCATCGGTAATAATCAGATGTTTAATCCCATGTTTTAATATCAATTGATAACATTCATAATATGTAGAAGTTCCTAAGGCAGTAATAAGCGGTTTTTCTGGTTTTATGGCCGCAATAATGTCCTTTGCAGTGATTTCATCTAAAGTGTTAAAAAAACAAAAGGCTTGAAGAATGTCAGATTCAGTGATAATATTTACAGGTTTCTTTTCTTCTATTACTACCACCGAGCCGACTTTTCTCTTTACCATCTGGTCTATACATTTACGAAAAGAAGTCTCTAAAGTCACATGACAAACATCTTTTTGCATAAATTCCTGAATTAACATCTATCTTCTCCTTATTTCCCCCCAGATTATTTTATGGAGTTGTGGTTGTAATCTTACAGAAATCTGATCACTCAAAATCCATTCAGCCAGAATAGAAAGAGAGAGTTTTTGAAATACAGGCGAAAAAAGCACTTGACACCTTCTTTGAAGTCGATATTTGAGGACTATCTCCTTCGCCCAATCATAATCGTCTCTATCAGATAGGACAAACTTAACTTCATCCTTGATAGTTAAGTAATCAATATTTTTCCACTCCATAAAATTGCTCATACCACTGCCAGGACACTTGATGTCCATAACACGAATCACCTTTGGTGAAAAAACATTTATAGGCAAAGAACCATTTGTTTCCACAAGCACCACATAGCCTTTCTCTAAAAGACAATTGGTTAAAGGAATAACTGAAGGCTGAAGCAACGGCTCACCTCCAGTAATAGTAACCAATTTGGTATGATACTTACCAACAAATTTCATGATTTTTTCTATAGAATAGTATTTCCCTTCATGGTAAGCGTATTTTGTATCACAATAATGGCACCGAAGGTTACATCCACAAACACGTATAAAGATACAAGGTAGGCCTATATAAGAACTCTCTCCTTGAATGCTATAAAATAACTCTGTTATTTTTAACTCCATTTAATCACTTGCTTCAATAAACTCAAATATTTTTAACATTGAGTGCACAGAGGAATTTGCTCCTGACTTCGCTTAACCCAATAATGTTTTTATAAAAAAATGTAATGGTGGCACTATAAGATAATCTATAGCCCCAGTAAACACTAGTAAAAGTAAAAAAAGCATTCCATAAACTTGAAGATGTCTGAATTCTATAAAATAACGATCAGGCAAAAAGGCCTCTAAGACATGACTACCATCCAGAGGCGGAATAGGCAATAAATTAAAGCAGGCCAATCCCAAATTAACTACCACTCCTGCCTCTAACATAAAATATATAGGTTTTAAGATGTCAAGCAATAGGCCATGAGGCATAGACATTTGTCCCATAAAACGGTATATGACTGCCAAACCAACAGCTAAAATTACATTACTCAGCGGGCCTGCTAAGGCCACCCATAACATGTCTTTTTTAGGAGATTTAAAATTAGAGGCATTAATAGGCACAGGTTTTGCCCAACCAATCATCCCAGTGATTAAAAATACCAATGTGCCCAGAAAATCTAAATGTTTCAGAGGATTAAAACTCAAACGATTATGAAGCCGAGGGGTAGGGTCACCTAGATGGTCTGCTACCATCCCATGAGCTAGCTCATGCACAGTGACTGCCAATAATATGGGAGGAACTAAAATGCTAATTTGTTGTATTTTGGCTGCTATATTCACGCTTTGTTTCTCTCCTGTTCAAATTTTACTTAATTTTGACTGTTTTTCTCCATAAAATTTGCTTAATACTTTCTATTTCTGAACATTTTAACATATAAGCAAAGATAAAAAAAGTTATAACTCCTACCGGAATATCTACTGCCAGGATTTTTATGGGACTGACTAAACAGTGTTTTATGGCCAATAATACTAAGCCCATTCCTAAACTGGCCAACAAAGTTTTTGCCACACTCTGACAAAACAAGCCAGAAAATAAAGGTCCAACCCTTTTTTGGAGAAAATAAACAAGAAAAACCACATTTAGAAGGGCCATAATAGAAGTAGTTAAGGCAAGGCCCGCGTGCTTAAAAGGATGCATTAAAATAAGGCCCAAAATAATGTTGCCTACCAGACACCATGCACTTATTTTAACTGGTGTCTTGGTATCTTGAAGGGCGTAAAAAGCATTATTTAAAAGACGCAAGGCAGCAAAAAAGATAAGACCAATGGCATAACACCATAGGGCTTGGGCCGTAGCATAAGTAGAAATTTGAGAAAAGGCCCCCCTTTGCAAAATTGCAGTAATAATAGGCACCCTTAATATTATAAGACCAATACTGGCTGGTAAAATAAGAAAAAATACAGTTTGCAAACTGAAACAAAGGGTCTGTTTAAAGACTTCAAATTCCTTTCTCACTGCCTGTGTAGATAAAGTGGGCAAACTAGCAGTGCCAAAGGAAAAAGCAAAAAGAGCAAGGGGAAACTGAACTAATCTATCGGCATAATAAAGATAAGATACACTACCTGAGGGTAAGAAAGAAGCCAGGATAGTATTGATAAAAATACTTATTTGATAAACAGCTGCCCCTATTACTGCTGGACCCATAAGGGTTAAAATGCGTTTAAGGACAGGGTGATACTCCCATAAAGGTTTTAAAGAAAAACCTTCCTTCCAGAGAAATGGTAACTGTAAACTTAACTGCAAAAGACCACCAATCATTACCCCTATAGCCAGACAATATACACCTGGCCACCCAAAATGATGAGCTAAAAGCAAACTGACAATCATAGAAACATTAAGTAAGGCATAACAAAAGGCTGGAGCAGCAAAATAACCCAAGGCATTTAAAATAGCTATGGCTAGGGCAGTGAGACAAATAAAAAACAGATAGGGAAACATAATCCGAGTAAGATTAATGGTAAGGGCAAATTTAGCAGGTAATGTGGAAAAACCTGGGGCAATTAATTTTACTAACCAGGGGGCAAATATAACTCCCAAAATACTGAGAATGCTCAAAATTCCACCTAAAAATGTCCATACTATACGAGCCAATTTAAAGGCCTCTAAGCGCGATTTTAAAAGAGATTCTGAGAAGATGGGCACAAATACGATAACCAAACTACCTTCAGCAAATAAACGCCTCCATAAATTAGGTAGGCGAAATGCTACAAAAAAGGCATCAGCAGCTAAACCTGTGCCCAAAAAATAGGCAATTGCTATTTCTCGCCCAAAACCTAATACTCTACTGACTAAAATCCCCAGGGTATAAATACCTGCTGCCCTGGTAACTTTAGCCTTAACGCCCATTTACCAGGAGTAACAATTTAAAAATGGGATGTCAAGCTAACACCAAGGCTTTATAAACCTTTGGTTTTACGTTTAGAGGCTTTTAAAGGATTTAATCTCTTATGGCCTTTCCCATTACCATTTTTCTTCATATGGGTAGCAAAGTTGCACTTTCCCAACCGCCATTTTACCGCGGGATCAGGACAGATGCGGCAATATTTGCCCTCCCCTGTTTCCAAAATGTGAGCACAACCCTGACATTGTTCTACGATGGGATGGCATGCCCCTCCATTAAAATTACATCCTTTGGAAGTCATAAAAGGACAAGCCACCCCTTTTTTAACGGTCTCGCATTCTAACATTTTCTTACCTCCTAAAATAAAAATTGAAGCGGCGGGGTTTTTAACAAAAAAGAAATTGTTTGTCAACACCCTTTACGCTTTTTTCATTTCTTTGTATAAAGGTATCCAAAATAATTACCTGTCTGCCCCTGCCCGACGGCCGTGTCTGCCGACAGGCAGGCAGGCGGGCCTGCCCGCAGGCAGGCGGGGACAGGCAGGAATACAGAGTCAAAGGAGGAGACAAAAACATGAAATTAAGGAGCATTTTCTTTTCTTTTCTTTTTCTTTTCTTTGTAACGGTTAATCCTGCTTTTTCATCCCATACCTCAAAAACTACTTATGACTATTTAAAAACATTTAGTGAAGTCCTTGATATTGTCCAAAAGAATTATGTAGAGACACCTGAAGCAAAGGAGTTGATTTATGGTGCCATTAGGGGTATGTTGGGTGCTTTAGACCCCCATTCTTCTTTTCTCACTCCTGATGAATTTAAAGAACTCCAAATAGAAACTAAAGGTAAATTTGGTGGAGTAGGTATTGAGATTACCATTAAAGATGGCTGGATTAGTGTGGTTTCTCCCATTGAAGATACACCTGCGTATAAAGCAGGGATAAAACCAGGAGACAAGATCATAAAGATAAATGGAAAATCCACTAAAAATATGACCTTGATGAAAGCAGTAAAACTTATTAGAGGTAAAAAGGGAACAAAGGTAACCCTTACTATCTGGAGAGAAGGATTCACAGAATCAAAAGATTTTGAAATTGTAAGGGATATCATTTCCATAAAAAGCGTTAAAACTAAAATATTGGAACCTGGTTATGGATATGTGAGATTAACCAGTTTTCAAGAAAATACCACTTCTGATTTACAAAAGGCTTTATTAGAAATGGAAAAGGGGAAACCATCTTTAAAGGGCATAATTTTAGACCTTCGGAACAATCCTGGTGGTTTATTAGAACAAGCAGTAAGGGTATCAGACGAGTTTTTAGATAAAGGAAAAATTGTTTCTGTAAAAGGTAGAACAAAGGA
Source organism: Candidatus Desulfofervidus auxilii (assembly GCF_001577525.1). Classification (GTDB taxonomy): domain Bacteria; phylum Desulfobacterota; class Desulfofervidia; order Desulfofervidales; family Desulfofervidaceae; genus Desulfofervidus; species Desulfofervidus auxilii. The sequence continues at coordinate 191,887 of NZ_CP013015.1, forward strand.
GCAATATATGGAGTTTAAGGCTCATAAAAATAAACACCCACATTCCTATCCTATGGTTGTTTTGGTAAATGAAGGGACAGCTAGTGCGGCAGAAATTGTAGCTGGGGCCTTACAGGATAATCATCGAGCTTTAATCATTGGTAAGCCAACCTTTGGAAAAGGTTCAGTTCAGACAGTTCTTCCCTTAAAAGATGGTTCAGCTTTAAGACTAACTACTGCCCTTTATTACACCCCAAAAGACCGCTGCATCCAGGCTAAAGGTATTGTTCCTGACTTAACTCTTGCAGATATAAAGGTAAGTCAACCAGAAAAAAAACCGCCCCATTTTCTCAGAGAAAAAGACTTAGAAAGACATTTAAAAGCCTTAGAAGAAATGAAAATTGAAGAAGGGAAAAAACCAAAAGATTTCCTTATAAATATAGGTTTACAGGTGTTAAAAAAATGGGAGGCCTTTACTCAGTTGCAATACTAAATATTTAATTTCTCAAAAAATTGCCCGAAGGAATAGAAAGTTTACTATTTTGTTTTATTATCTAAGTGTTACTAAAACGCCTCAGGCATGATAAATAGAAGGCATATTTATGAATAAAACCATCACTCCAGGCTCTATCCTTCAAGGACCTTTCTGGCAGGAAAGAATTAGAGTTCTTTCTATAAAATCCATTGGAATGGATAAAACAAAAATAGAAGCAGTAGGCATTACAACTAACACATTTTATCCCTGTATTCTTTCACAAGCAGACTTAGAAAAAATAAAAATTTTACCAGAACAGACTATCCAATTTAGCGGAAATTCTAAAGGCTTTTTTCTTTTTACTGAAGCCCACCGCATGCGTAATGCCTTCCAATTTGATCCTCTTTATGCAGTGAATGTTTCTCAAGTTGATCCTTTACCACATCAAATTGAGGCAGTTTACTATTACATTTTGCGAAATCCACGTATTCGTTTTCTTTTAGCAGATGACCCAGGCGCAGGCAAAACCATTATGGCTGGCCTATTACTTAAAGAATTAAAATACAGAGGGCTTGTAGAAAGAGTACTTATTGTTGCACCAGGCCATTTAAAAGACCAGTGGTTGCGAGAAATGCATGAGAAATTCCAAGAAAACTTTTTTATTGTTGATCGTAGTGCCATCAATGCTGCCTGGGGACAAAACATCTGGCAGGAGAGAAATCAGGTAATCACCTCTATTGATTTTGCTAAACAGGACGATGTCTTGTTTTCCCTTAAAGATGTGCGCTGGGACTTAGTTATTGTAGATGAAGCTCACAAGATGTCTGCTTATAAATACGGTGATAAAATAAGTAAAACAGGGCGGTATAAATTAGGAGAAGGGCAGAGAATTCCTGATGAGGAGGCTATAAAGAAGATAAAAGAAGCGACAATGGAAGCCTTAGCCACACGTCACATAGACTTAAGTAGGATATTGGGAGAACAACGTAAAGCTAGAGAAAACCGTTTAGTCCCTGAATATGTGGAGGCTTTTTTCAAAAGAGCAGCAGAAATTTTAGACATTAAGATGGAAAAACGGCAAGATGATTTTTGGCGAATTTCTCAAGTACCTTTATCTCTTCGCAATCAAACTTATGAATTTAAAACTCGCTTTGGAGAGGTGAACAGGGAATATAATAAACTTTCTTTTGATAAAGAAAAGGCATTTAAAGGGCAGGCAGAGTTTATTGCCTTAGGCCATCCTCTGCTAGAGGCAGTTATTGAAAAAATATTTAAAGAATTTGCCTTGGAGGCTGAAAAAGGAGCTTTATTTTTTGATCCTGAAGGAAAAAGGTTAGGTGATGAATACTGGCTTTATGTGGTAACAAATGCCGCTTCCTCACCAGAACTCTATCTTATTCAAAACCCTGGTTAAGAATTAGAGCCCGACGAGGAAGTGGAGATCGTAAGATATATTGTGAAGGACTGGAAAGTATCTGCTGCCAGGGCAATATGACCTGTTTGCCAAAGATAGAGAAAAGGAAAATAAGGTGTAGGGCACTGATGACAGGCGGAAACATGGTAATAACTTTCAAAATATGGTAATAAAGGGAAAAAGGGGATTTAAATGGGTAAAGTAACAGTAAAAGCAAAGATACGGAATTTTTTAGATGAGGGAATGGCTCAGAAGGGCATAATACCACCGGAGGAGATAAGAGAGACAGAGGTCGAAGGGCTTGTAGATTTTGGAGCAACATTGCTCACCCTCCCGGAAGAGATGGTAGAAAAGTTAGGACTTACCCTGGGAAGAGAAATTGAGGTTAGTTATACCGTCAAATCATCCTAGAGCCCTTGATTTGATTATTGATCCTAGGGGTATTTTGACCCCAAGGCCTGGCCATGAGGATATGCCCCTCATTGAGCTGTTGTAAATTAAGAAGAGTAATTATTAGTGAAAATTACCTATGACCCAAAATACCATGCGCTTTATCCGAAGCTTGGAACATATAACCCTCAGCACACTATTGCCTGTAGAGATAAAGAAACAAGCCTTAGGAAACCACACCCAAGGCATCGAAAAGACTATAAAAAAGCGAGTGTTTGTATGCCAGATAGGGAAAAATATAAAAGGTTAGTGGCACGCATGAAATACTATGGGTATAGTGAAGAGGAAATATTCAGTGCCATTTTGCTCTTACAAGATTTAGACCAAGGCAACATAAAAAATCTTGATGGATTTTACAACATTCTGATGGAACGATTAGAGAATAAGGAGCAATACTTAGATATCTGGATCGAAGGAAAGACCGCTTTGACTTTAGCGTTTAACAATTTTAATGTAACTTACAACCCACTTGGGAATGGCCCCGATCTCCTGGCCGAGGATTTCGGACATCAATTATACGTGGAGGTTAAGCGCTACCGGGAAGACTGGTTGACTCGGAGAAAGTTAGAAGAGGCGACAGAAAAAGGTACTAAGTATGGACGAGGACAGCGAGATGTGGAGAAACTTATTGGTGATGTCTTGAAAAAGACATCGCAACTTCCCAGAGGGGAGATTGATATCGTATTTATTAGGTCTGATAATATAACGATTGAGGAGGTAGATTTTAAATTAGCTATGCACGACTTTGATGAGATGGTACGGAGTAACCCAGTATATAGGGGAATAAGTGGCATACTATTTGACAGTGGATGGGTAAATATTAGAACCGGACAACGCTTCTACTTGCATTTGAACCCTCAAGCTGAGAAACCACTTTCTTTGGTTCTGGCGGAAAGACTCAGAAATCTCGAAGAACCTCCTCCTCATTCAAGGGATGAAATCCCTTTCCTTATGAACTACTTGGGAATGAATTGATGAATAAGGTATTCATTGAAACTGACTTTCCTATAAAAGCAGTAAGTGCCCAAAGGGCAAAGGAAAAGAATATAAGACATGGACATATTTCTACCTTGCATATCTGGTGGGCGAGACAACCGCTTGTAGTTTCTAGAGCAACTATTTATGCATCCTTAATTCTGAAGGAGGCTGTGGGTGTGGTAAGTTATATGATATATGTGATAAAGGTTTGGAGGAAAAAACAATGATAGAAGTTCTTGAAATAAAGAATTTGAAATCCATCAAAAATCTCAATCTTAGTTGTTTAAAGATAAATATTTTCATTGGAGAGCCAAATACTGGCAAGTCTAACATCTTGGAGTCCTTGGGAGTTTTATCTTTTCTCGCTTATGGGAATAAATCTTCTTTAAAGGATTTTGTGCGATATGAAACATTATCAAATTTATTTTTTGATGAAGATTTGGAGAACGAATTACAAATAAGATTACAGCATAAAACAGCATCAGACGTATTTGAAATCATTTTTACTCAGGAGGACCGTTTTAAAGGGACATATTTTGGCTATGATGTTTCTAAAAATTTCAAAACAGACAAAAAAAATTTGTTTGAATTTGACTATATGGCAAAAGGACAATATGAACGTGAACAAAGATTTGAACACATAAAATTCTATCGTTTTGAAAAAAGAGGACTTTTTCCTGAGAAATACTCTTCGTGTTTGTTACCACCGTTTGGTTCTAACTTATTGTCAGTTTTAAAAACACATAAAAATTTGAAACAAGAGATAATTGACAACTTCCTTAAACCTTTTGACTACAAACTAATGTTTAAGCCTCAAGAAAATAAAATAGAAATTGTTAAGCAATATGACGATATACTTATAAGCATCCCCTATGCTTTGATTTCGGATACTTTTCAGCGTCTTATTTTTTACTTAACGACTATACTATCAAACAGGGATTCCGTTCTCGTTTTTGAAGAGCCTGAATCACATACCTTTCCCTATTACACAAAATTTTTGGCAGAAAGTATTGCTTTAGATGATAAAAATAACCAATTTTTTATTTCCACACATAATCCATATTTTCTATTTTCAGTTCTTGAAAAGAGCAAAAAAGACGACATAGCTGTCTTTGTAGTTTATATGGAAAATTTTGAAACAAAAGCTAGAAAATTGACACAACAAGAAATAGAAGAGGCCATGAATATTGGTCTAGATTTCTTTTTTAATCTTGACAGGTTTAAAAATGAAGAGCAGGAATAATCAATGAAATACCTTATTGAATGCAAGCCAGACAAGCTTTTAATAAAGCTTGTTACTGGTGCTCCGAAAAAGTCAGTAATTCACACCGCAAATAAAACAGAAGTCATAAAGATGCTTTTTAAAATTCCTGATGATGCTATTGGCATCATAGATGAGGACCCAGGAAGTTCTCACCCATCACATTTGAAGAAGTTTAGATTAAAGCAAGATTTATCGGAGCATGGGTTAGCAATGCTGGAAGAAAATGACTCGGGAAAGAAACTAGTTATCATTAAGCCACGCTTAGAAGAATGGCTCTTAAGAGCTGGAAAAGAAAGTGCTATTTCTTTTAAAGAATACAACTTGCCAGAAACGGGAAAAGATTTGCATAAGGTGATAAATACTAATCTAGAGAGACTAAAATTAGTTTTAAAAGAATTACTTGAGGAGAGATGTGTCAGATTGCAGAAATTGAAAGAAATTTTACTAAAATAAAAATTGCTTAAAAAAATTTTCTTTTATTTTTAACCATGATAAAAGCTTTGCAAAATGTAGGGTGGAACTTTATGTCCACCAATATATTACGGTGACAAATAAACCGCCATCCTACACTTTGATAACAAAATGTGTTCTGCAAAGGGCTTATGATATATAAAAACTATATAAAACAAAAAGCAAGAGAATTAATCTGGGAACGAGCTATAAAACTTCTTACGGAAAATCGAGAAAAATCAACTTTAATTTATCCTAAAATTATGTATTACTATTGGGAGCATATTATTAGCAAATATAGCAATATATTAAAATTTGACCTATCAAAATTGACTGAAAGTTCTTTGGAATCTTTCCTGAAGGTTAGAGAGTCTAAAATCAGTTCCAAATCGAGTAAAGAATTAAAAGTTCTTTATTTATGTGGTCCCGAGCCAGAAAATGATATAGAATGTTTATTGAATTTAGGAGTTATACCAGAAAATATATGGGCTATAGAAAAAGATCCAGAGATATTTAAGTATGCTTATAGTAGTATAAAATATCTATATCCAAACATTAAAATACTTCAAGAAAAAATAGAAAATATATTAAGTACTTTAAGGACAAAATTTGATATAATTTACTTAGATTTTACTGCTCCTTTTTTCTCAAAAAGACAAAAGCCTTTTCGTGCTTTACACCAAATATTGATCCAGAATTCACTAGAAGATTTAAGTGTCTTAATTACAAACTTTTCGGAATTAGATAAAAAAGAAGAATATATTAACCTATTAACGCATTATTTTTATCATCAAAATCTTATAGAGTCTGGAATTATAGAAATAACAGAAGGAGAAATAACTGAGGGACCTATAATTTACGGTTTAGAAACCGACCATTTTAGAAAATTAATTCACGATAACTTAGAACGGGCTTATTCTGCCTTTTTGACACATTATCCTATATATTTTTCCTGCAGAATATTACCTGCTATAAATATTTTTTCAAATAAATCATTGTTTAAACTTTTAATAGATAAAAATGCATATAAAAAAGCGATTAAGAAAATTTCAAATATATCTTATATAAATGCCACCTGTGCTAAAAACTTAGACCTTACAGGTGGAGAAAAGTTTTTGCAACCTGAAAATTTTTGGTTTGAATTTTTTATAGATGAAATAGAAAAAATAGAGGACCTAAATTTTTGGAGGAGCCAATTTTCTCAAAAGATTTCTGAAAAAGGACTATATATTTCAATAAAAGAAGCTGTTTCTATTATTAATTTAATAAGAATGTTTGTGGAAGGTTATCATGATGTAATAAATAGTCAAATAAGAAAAAGAATTTTAGAAACACAGGAAAATGTTTTAGGACAATATGTATTTTGTGATATAGCTTTTCCTCATTTATGGATTGAACTGATTATTAATCAATTAGGACATCCATATCACGCTAATATCGAAAAACATTTTAGATTTAGCTATAGAGCAAAGGAAAGAAAAATGTTTGTGGATATGTTTCTTTTTGATAAATGTCGTTATTTTTATGATTGGATTCCAACCGTATTTTTGCTTCCTGAAATGATGTTAGATGTTGAAAAGCAATTAGTAACTAGGATAGTTATAGACATAATATCAAAACATTATAGATATGTTTTGCCTGAAGTTTTTTGGGGAGCAGCATTAATAGGTATGAATGAAAAACAATGGGCAAATTTTAAGACGCTCAGTAAAAGAGAATTTTTAAGTATTTCTGTAAAGGGAAATAATATTTATAATGATCAAATTTATTTTCTTGAAATTTTAAAATTAGCGAAAACTCAAGCTATAAGAGTAAGAGATATTATGCAAAATAAAGTAAAAATATTTAAGGACTTGGGCGAAAAACATACATGGTTTGGTTCAGCCTGGATAAAAATTATAGATAAAAATAATCCTTATGGAAAATTTGGGATCTTATTTAGAAAGTTAAAAATCAAAGATGAAGTAGGATGGGAGTATGATAGTAAGACTGGATTTTTACGTATTTGCAACTTTTATGATGGTCATGAATTTCTTGTATATAAAGCAGCTTATGAAACTGCATGTTCAATTTTACAAAGAGCAGGTATAAAATGCAAATTAATAGAAATTTTAGACTAAATTATAAGAGAGAAACAGCCATGAAAAACAAAACCTTTATTGAAGCCGATTTTCCTATAAAAGCAGTGAGTGCTGAAGGTGCAAGGGAAAAGAATATAAGACACGGACATATTTCTACCTTGCATATTTGGTGGGCAAGAAAACCACTAGTAGTTTCTAGGGCTACCATCTATGCGTCTTTAATTCCTGCACCCAAGAATGAAGAAGAAAGGATAGCAAAAGAGCAATTTATTGCTATCTTTTCAGATGAATATAAAAAATGGCTTGAGTCTAATAAAGGAAAACAGCCATCTAATATTTTACATTATACATGTCTGGCCAAATGGGAAAATTCTTTAAATAAAAAAATTATTGAAAGGGCTAGAAAGGAAATTTTAAAGGCCAACGGTGGTAAACCACCAAAGGTTTTAGATCCATTTGCCGGCGGTGGTGCTATTCCGTTAGAGGCATTAAGGCTTGGCTGTGAAACTTATGCTGGTGATTTAAATCCAGTAGCTGTATTGATTTTAAAATGTACTTTAGAATATCCACAAAGATATGGAAAACCTGTAAAAAGGGAAGTTAAAGGAAAACTTATAAAAGAAGATGTTAATCCTCTGCTTGAAGCAGTTAAAAAATGGGGCAATTGGGTTTTAGAAGAGGCTAAAAAGGAAATTGGTCAATTTTATCCAAAAGATGAAGATGGTGCCATACCTGTGGGATACTATTGGCTAAAAACTATTCCATGCCAAAATCCAACATGTGGTTGTCAGATACCACTTACTGCAAATTTCTGGCTGGCAAAAAAGGAAAATAAAAAAATTGCCTTAAAGCTTATTGCTGATAAAGAAAAAAGAGAAATCCACTTTAAAATAGTGGACAATCCAGATTTCGACCCAAGTAAAGGCACTGTTTCTAGGGCAAAGGTTGTTTGTCCTGTTTGTGGGAGTGGCATTGATGATAAAACCGTGCGTAAGCTCTTTCAAGAGGGGAAATCTGGGCAAAGGATGGTAGCAGTTGTATTGCATTATTCTGATAAAACAGGAAAGACCTATCGTATTGCGACGGAAAAAGACATAGAAATTTTTAAGTCTGCTTTCTCCGTTTTGACACGATGGGAATCTATGAGAGAGACTCCTGCTAATGTTTTTGGAAGACAAGCATTACCAATGATGTGGGATTTTACGGATATAAATCCTTTTAGTGGAGCAACAGGAGGTATAAAACAAAATTTGAACTGGATTCTTAATGTCCTCTCCCACCTCTCTCAAATCCCACCTGTAGAATCAAGGAAGGAAGAAAAGTGAACAGAGAAGAAGCAAAAAGGATTTTGGAGATTATGGCTACCGCAGATGGGGAATGTGTTTATTGTGCAAGAGAGCTATTTATCCAATTCATCAAGAAATTCCCAATGTTTTCAGATCTTGCTAGGGACGTTTTTAAAAGGAAGTTCAACGAAGAACTTGAACATGGAAATGAAAAAGAAATCTTAAAACACACGATAAACAAAGTTATGAAGCAAAATAAAATTGATGTAACACACACAATCCTTTTTGGCTCAAGGGCAAGGGGAGATTTCAAATCAGAAAGTGACTGGGATGTTCTTGTAATTGTCAGAAACAACTTATCTATCAAGGAGAAGATGCTTTATTCAAAAAAGGTTAGAGAAAACCTTGCAAAGCTTGGCATTGATTGCGATTTAATAATCAAATCTGAAAAAGAGGTTGAGAGTTCTAAAGAAATGTTTGGTTCGGTTATAAGGGAGGCACTAAAGGAAGGGATGTCACTATGAAAGAGAATGTAAAAAAGTGGTTTATAAAAGCTATGGAGGATTTGAAAGTCGTTGAACACGAAATGGTTTTGCTAAAGAATGAAATTGCCACAAGTGCTGTATGCTTTCACTGCCAGCAGTTTGTTGAGAAAGTGTTGAAAGCATATCTTACTATTAAAAATGTTGATTTTGGGAAAACACATAATCTTGAGTTCCTTTTGGAACTTTGCAGAAAGCAAGATAGGGATTTTGAACAAATAGATACCGGAAATTTAACTTTTTATGCGGTCGATGTGAGGTATCCAGATGAATTTTACATTCCCTCCTTTGAAGAAGCTAGAGAATGCTATGAGATTGCCAAAAAAGTAAAAGAGTTTATTGAGAGAAAGTTAAATATCAAAATAGAAGAAAATTTATGAGAAAACTATATATACCAAAAATTTTTCAATGCTCTGTTACCTCTCTTCCTTATCCCAATGACTCCTTTGATGCCGTTATCACCGACCCTCCCTATTACGACAATGTGCCATATTCTTATCTTTCTGATTTCTTTTATGTCTGGTTAAAAAGAACACTTGGTGATTTATATCCTGAACTTTTTGCTACACCACTTACACCAAAAGCAGAAGAGAGTGTCGCTTATACTCATCAAGGAGGTTATGCGACTGGCAAGAAGGCCTTTGAGGAAAAGATAGAAAAGGCTTTCAAAGAGATTCATCGTGTATTAAAGCCAGAAGGGATTGATGTCATTGTCTTTGCCCATAAATCTACTGAGGCCTGGGAGACAATCATTGATGCCTTACTTAAGGCTGGACTTTATTTAACTGCTTCTTGGCCCTGGGATACAGAAATGAAATCAAGGCTTAGGACAAAGGTCCCTGCTGCCCTTGCTTCTTCCATTTATATGGTCTGCCGTAAGCGGATAAGTAACGAAACTGCTTATTTCCATGAGTTAAAACCTCTTATTGAAGAAAGGATTAAAGAAAAACTTGAGCAGTTCTGGAATGAAGGTATTTCTGGGGCAGATTTTTTTATTTCGGCAATCGGTCCTGCGATTGAGATATTTGGTAAATATGCCAAAGTAGAAAAACTTTCAGGTGAAAGGGTAGAAATAAAAGCTCATACCTCTACTGGGCTAGACAGAACTACTTTAGATGCCAAAATTAAAGAAACTCTTCTCCAAATAGGGGCTAAAATTGAAGAATGGAATGAGGAATAGACATAGGATGTCCCCAATATCTAAATTAAGACACTCTACATTTAGTCTTGATAATGGTGCATATTGAATGCAGAGAATAAGAGATAAAAAAATCCTGTTTATCTTCCTTCTCTTTTCTTCATTAACCCTTATTATTCTTATGGTATTTCATTTTTTAAAACCTCAAAAACCACATCCTACCTATGAAGACTTTTCTCAAACAGCTATAGAAGAAGGAATATTTAATTTAAACCACCTTATTGCGGAGACATTTCTCCATTTGGGCCTTGAAAAAAACCAGTGGCAAGAAAAAATTATTAGCAAGACATGGAGGGGAAAAACATATCCATTTATAGAGATAAATGCTCAAAAACCAAAAGCATTAACCTGGTCTACAGTAAAAACAAGCTTTATCTCTCTAGCCCAAAAAAATCCCAAAATCACTCTTCGGCTTAGGACCCCTACTTCTAAAAAATGGGAGTTTTATTTGGGTTGGAATGGTCTCATTACTCACCACTTGGTTTTCAATCATTTTTTACCATTACTCCCAAAAGAAAAACCAATGATAGCCATTATTGTGGACGATTTAGGCTATGATATGTCGGTGGTAAAGTCACTTATTAACTTAGAAATACCTCTAAATTACGCTATTTTACCCTATTTACCTTACAGTAAAGAAATAGCCGAATTACTCTATATCCACCAACAGGAGGAAATATTACTCCATTTACCCCTGGAACCAGATGGATACCATCCTCAATTAAATAAGCAACCAGGAATGCTATTTCTCAATATGCCTCCATTTACCTTAAAAAAGCAATTGACAAAGGATTTAGAGGCCGTGCCTTATATTAAAGGCGTAAATAATCACATGGGGTCAAAATTCACTCAAAATCCAACCTATATGAAAATAGTATTAAGAGAAATTAAAAAAAGAAACCTTATTTTTGTGGATAGTTTTACCACTCCCAAATCCATTGCTTATAAACTGGCTCAGGAAATGGGTGTTAAGAGTTTGAGGAGAAATCTCTTTTTAGATTCCACACCTGACGTAAATAGTATCAGACAACGCTTAACCACCTTAACTCGGTGGGCGCAAACCCAAGGAGCAGTCTTGGCCATTTGTCATCCTTATTTAACTACCTTAATGGTTCTAAAAGAAAATTTGCCTAAATTAGCCATGAAATTTAGGTTTGTAACTGTTTCTGAATTGATTAGACATAAATATTTAGCCGCAGATTTAAATAAATAAAACTAATTTAATCAGAACCAAAACTACATTCCTTACAACTTACTGGACATTTTAATAAGTCAAATGCTGACAGAATCCTTTTTTGCTTTATCTTCTTCTCTTCGGGCAAAGGCACAAAAGAGATTAAAGTTAACAATTGAAGTAATTCTTTTTTAGTGGGAATTTTATTCAAATCTTTTCCTAATGATTTCCCTGTTACAGTATCTAACACCTCAGTAGCAAATCCATCGGTGATCACAGTAAAAGGAATTTGATATGAGTCTAAAAGCCGGGCACAAGCCAAGGTTAGCTTTTCTCTGGTAACTAAGGCTGTGGGGTAACACTTGATTAAAATTATCCTTTTTCCTGCCAAGCGAACGATATAGTCAATAGGAACAGTAATCTTTGCATTATCAACTGTGGTCTCAAATATTACATGTGTTTCAATATCTGACTTTTCATATCCTTTTTCTTCTACTAAAAATCGGGCCACTCTTTGCCTCAACCTTTCCATATCCGTATCAGGTTTTTTTTCTCCAGTAAGAAAGTCTATTAAAGTTTGTTCCACTTTTGAACCTCCTAAATTCGGGCAAAGGTCTTTATCTCTTCTATTTTTCGCATGGCTGCTTTATAGCCTTCTGCAATGGCTTCATGTGCTCGATGAAACTCTAAAAAACCAATATTTCCTACCTCAGGTTCAATAAGCACTTGGGGCTTATCTAAACGCAATCTATCTTTGGTAATTTGCTTTTCCATAATATAAATTGAAGATAAAATAATCTCAAAGATATTAGGCAGAGGTTCTTTAGATGTCCAGTTTTTTAAATACGGTAGGTCTAAATCTTTTATTTTCTCCTTTAAATTTTTCAAATTAAAACGCCCCGTTTCGGGTATTTGTGCCTTTCTTACTTTCTGCATAGTAGGAATTACTAAATGAGCATTGACATCAACAGCTATAACTACTTCTGCCCCCATATTTTTCACCACATTGACAGGCACCGGATTAACTACACCTCCATCTACCAAAATCTCCTTATTAATCTTTACCGGAGTAAAAATTCCTGGTATAGAAATGCTTGCCCTGACAGCATCAATAATATCATCTTTATCCAAAATTACCTCTCCACCGGTGACAATATCTGTAGCCACTGCGGCAAAGGGTATAGATACTTCTTCTATTTTAAACTGAGAAATATTTTTTTTCAGTAATTCCGTCACCTTTTTGCCATCAATCAAACCTGATTTAGGAAAAACAATATCAAAAAAGGCAATTATATCTTTCCAATCTAAATGTAAGGCCAGTTTTTTTAAATTATCTATTTGACCAGCCACAAAGAACGCACCTACCAATGCACCCATGCTTGTTCCAGCTACATAATCTATGGGAATTTCTGCCTCTTGAAAGGCATTAATTACACCAATATGTGCCCAGCCGCGGGCAGCACCCCCACCTAAGGCTAAACCTATCTTTTTTCTACGTCTTTTAAAAATACCCATTTTTTTAATATTATACATTTTTCTTTGCTAAAACAAGCTATTTTATAAATCCCTCTTGATTTTTTTCTTCAAGCTTGTTAAAAATGAAAAGATGCTCCCCGGTAGCTCAATTGGCAGAGCGCCTGCCTGCCGCAGGCAGGGGTGGCTGTTATGGAAAGTTGGTATGTATATGTACTAAAGAGTTTAAAAGACGGTAAATTATACACAGGTATAAGTAGGAATCCAGGAAAGAGATTAGGTGAACATAACAGAGGTAAGACAAAATCTACTAAATATAGAAGACCCTTTGTTTTGATATATACAGAGGAGTGTGTGTCTTTAAAGCAGGCACGAGATAAAGAAAAGTTTTATAAATCAGGAGGCGGTAGAGAAAAATTGAAATCAATACTCCCCGGTAGCTCAATTGGCAGAGCGGGTGGCTGTTAACCACTAGGTTGCTGGTTCGAGTCCGGCCCGGGGAGCCATCTTAATGGCTGTTTCAAACTCATTTAAAGTATCCTTCCGACTTATCCGCACAAGGGAGAAAGCAGGAAAAATAAAAATCTCTCTTTCTCCTATTCTGGAATGAGAATAACACCCCACTCCCGAAAAAGAAAGTTTTAAAATGTTTGACTTTTTGTTTTTCTTTGCTATATTTTAATCTGTAATGTCAAATTGTAATAAACTCTGGCAGACATAAAGGAGTTTAAATTGTTATGGAAGTTTCCTCAGAAATAATGACCCTTGAGGAGACTGCAAAATATTTAAAGAATGTCAATAATTAAAAACATAAACAAAATGGACAATATAAAAATAAAATATCCACATTTTCATTTGTCTGATTGGCCTTTTAGAGTTGTACCTGATGAAAGTTTTTACTCTTTTATGGCTGATAGAACTCAACTAGTTGGTGATATTAATACTTTATTGCGCAATCTTTCAAGACAACCTGCCTCGAGTATTCATTTAATGTGGGCATGGTTTGGAGCAGGCAAAACACATACATTGAGACATATTGAATATTTATGTAAAACCAAAGTTTCTAATATAATTCCTATTTATATCGAGTTTCCTAAATCTACTAAGAATTTTTTAGATATATATAGAGCATTTATAAATGGAATTGATATAGAAACATTAAAAAACGCTTATCTTGAAATATTTACAAGTCCAGAAAAAGATAAAATTCAAAAGAAATTACATTTTGATTTCCCAGATTTGTCTAATGCTTTAATGCTTCTGTATCAAGGAAATTTAGAACAACAAGAAATTGCCATTCGTTGGTTACGGACAGAGTATCGAGAGAAGAAAATACTTAGAAATATAAATGTTGTGAAACCAATTCAATCAGCGGAAGATGCTATTAAAGTAATTTCATGGTTAATTCGTCTTTTAAGCTCAGGAGAGGTTATTTCGGGCGAGGTTAAAAGAATATTATGGATGATAGATGAATACCAAAGAATAGAAAAATTAAGAAAATCTGTTATAGAAGAAATCAATGGTTGTTTACATTCAATATTTAACCAATGTCCCAATGGACTTTCAATTATAATTTCTTTCTCTGGATATCCAGAAGAAAAAAGATACCCAACTTGGTTATCTCCAGAAATTAAAGATCGTATTGGAATTGAAAAACCATTATTACTTCCACCATTATCAAAGAAAGAAGCTTTTAAATTTATAGAAGATATTTTATTACATTTTAGAGCTTATCCATCACACATTAATATTCATGACAGATATTTCCCATTTACCAAAGAATCTATTGAGAAGGTAATAGATATAATAATAGATAAAGCAAAAAAGAGTAAACGAAAAGATGAGGAACCGAAACCTCGAACAATTATGCAATTTTTTAATTTGATTTTACAAGAAGCTGATCCACTGATTGAAAAAGGCAAGATGGAAGCAATATCTTCTGATTTTGTATCTAAGATTTTAACAAACATAAATTTACCAGAGGAATAGGACAATGCCTTTAATAAGTGAGATTGTCGGGCAAGAAGGAGTATATTCTTTATTAACTTCACTATATAAAGAAAAAGATACTTTTACTACAAGTGAATTAAATGAATTATTAAAAGAAACCGGTATCTCTGATAATTTATTTTCAGAATTAGTAAGATTTGGACTTTTTATAGAGACTAAAGATGGATTTTATATTTCTTCTTTAGGTCAAAAAATTACTTTGCTTTTAAAAGCTATTAACGAAGATGAGGAAATTTTTCAAGTGTTTCAAGAACTTACATATTTTTATCCAAATCTCAGACCTTATGAGATTATAACTGAAAGCATTACTAATTATTTTATTGATAATCTTTATAATAGACCTGATTTTATAAGAGTGTATATTTGTTCTCCTTGGATTCGGTTAGATAGGGGTCATATAGAAAAAATTGAGTCGGCCATTTACAAAGCTTCAAAACAGTATAAGAATATTCAAGTTTTTGTAATCACTTTACCAATAGAAAGATATCGTAGTAGAAAAGCGATTGATACTCTTAGAAACTTAAAACAGCTTGGTGCTGATATTGTAGTAAATGATAAACTTCATGCAAAGCTATATATAAGTGAGCCTGGTCCTTTAGGTGGTGAGTATTATGCTATCTTTGGATCTGAAAATCTTACTGGTCGAGGAAATATAGAATTAGCTATAAAGATAAAAAATGACAATGAAATCTTAAGGAAATTAAATTCTTATTTTTATGAGATTCGTCAAGAATCTTATATTTTAAAGGAGGTGTAAAAATGGCTAATGGAGTTGCTGAGTGGTTTGGTTTGAAACGCTCAAATTTCATTTTAGATCCTAAGAATGATGCTGAATTTTATGCTCCAAGGACAGGTGTGGACATACCAAAATTAATTGAAGGACTTCAAGTGAATTTAGTTACAGAACGACCACCAAAACGATTTTTTTGGGGAGTTTACGGGGGAGGAAAAACGCACACATTATTTCACATTAGTAAAAAATTAGAAAGTTTACTAGAAATTTATCCAGTTTATGTAGAGTGCCCGAGTGTTCCTAAAAAATCTACTTTTTTACATCTCTACCATGATGGAATTATGATGAGCATGGGTCAAGATTTTGTAGTAGGTCTATTTAAAGATTTAATTAAAAGTATTGGTGTCGTTAGCTTTGATGAATTACTAAACAAGTTAAAAGAAATTTTAGAAGATGAAGAACTTTCTCGGGCAGTTGCAAGTCTTTTAGGGGCTCGCCCTGATAAAGAACTCACCTTTTGGAGATATGTCTCAGGTGTAAGTGTTCCTTCAAGAGATTTAGCTGAATTAAATCAAACACAGTCTCTTGCTGACAGCATCCCTTCTCGACTAGCAAATATTATAATAATTATTGGTCGAGTTATAAAAAAAGTGATGAACAAAACGTTAGTTTTAGTAATAGATGAATTAGATAGACTTAAATCTATCGCAGATGAATATGGGATATCGACGTATGAAGAAGCTTTTAGGAAGCTGGTAGATGAAAACCAAAGAAATGTTGCTATAATAATGGGTTGTTCAGGCGTTAACATGCGAGAATTGCCCGAACCTTTTGCTGGAGGGGAACAAAGCCCTGTTCTTAATAGACTGGGGATACACAATCTTATAGAGATCTCTGAAATTTCAGCAAATGACGTCGATAACTTCATCAAAGCAATTTTGAACTATATAGTAGATAAAGAACAGGCTCGGGAGAAAATTAATAAATTAAAAGGAAATATAAATGAGACCCTAACAATAGACTTATTTCCTTTTACAAACGAAGCTATTGAAGCTTTGAAAGGAACTTTAAGAGGCATTATGACCCCTAGAGAGATAACTCAGAGAATGTCTGATGCTGCGGGAAAAGCATTTCTAATGAAAAAACCTTTCATAACAAGAGAAATTATAGGAGGTTAAGTAAAAAATGGTAAAGCCCATTCCAAAATTGATTTTTAGAATTGAACCAGCATATTCTTTTCAACAAGAACTCAAAGCCCCACTTTTTAGAGAAAACAATATATTAGTCGGAATGATAGGCTGTGGATTGGAATTAGAGGCTATCTTTTTAGGGAAGATTGCTGAATATGGAAAAAATTTAAATATATGGCTAGATTGCGAAGGCGCACATGCTATTTATGTAATTGGTAAAAGAAGATCTGGAAAAACTTATACTTTAGGGGTAATTGCTGAAGGGTTAGTGTCAAATAAATGGTTAAAACAGGGGGATCAAAAACAGGCAATTCTTGTTCTTGATACAATGAATGTTTTTATTACTTCATCATATAGTGTTAAAGAAATTTGTAAAGAAAGAAGCAAAGAATTTGAAGAATTTAAAAAGTGGAGTTTAGAGCAAGAAAAACTTAATATAGTATTTTTTTATCCTAAAGGCAGTCCTTCTTCTCCAGAAGGAGTTTCACAAGAAATAGCTATAAGACCAGCGGATTTAGATGATAAAGACTGGGCTGCTCTTTTTAATGTAGATATATATAAAGATCCTATCGGGCAACTTATCTCTGAGCTATATGAAAAAGTAGCTTTAGAGGGTTATAAGGATTTAAATGGAAAATATATACAAGCTAATCAGAACTATTCCTTAATTGATTTATTAAACTGTTTAGATAATTGTCCAGAAATTCAAAGAAGTTATCAATCTGATACAATTCGAGCAGTTAAGTCTAGATTTAAAGCAATTAAAAGATTACCTATTTTTTCTGAGGAAGGAATCGATATCAAAAAAATTTTTTCTTGTGGACAACTTTCCATTTTACTTCTTAGAGATATTGATCAGAATTTAAGAGCCCTTTTAGTCGGAATATTAATTAAAAAAATAATGGAATTACGGAGTATTTCTGACAGGTTTGAAAGATTATGTAGAGTGCATAGAGAACGTTTTGAGCATTTTAAAGAAATAGGGGATGAAAAAAAAGCAAATGAAGCTTATCAAAAATATAGTGAATATAAACAAAAAGCTCAAGAAGGTTTACCACGAGGATGGATTATTATTGATGAAGCTCATAACTATATGCCATCTAGAGGAATAACTCCATCAGCAGAACCTCTCAGAAAATATGTAAATGAGGGAAGAAATTTAGGTTTATCTATAGTAGTAGCCACTCAAAATCCATCTGCTTTAGACCCTTCTATTCGTCGAAACGCAGACATTTTAATTGTACATTCAATCAGTATGAGAGATGATATTTTTACTGCTGAAGGTATGGTGAATACATTTATTCCAGACCTTTTTGAGTTTGGAAGAGTAAAAATTTCAACAAGAGTTTTTGAACAACTGGTTAGAAGTTTACCAATAGGATATGCTGTTATCTCAAACGATATGATAAATAGGGTGTTAGTGGCAAAAATAAGGCCAAGAATAACAATCCACGGAGGAATAGAATATTGATACAGCCACGTTTTATTATGAAGACACACACAGGAGCTTTGAGGCCCGGAAATTATTCTATACTTATCGCTAAATGTACCTCTCCAGATAAGAGTTATTATCCTGAGCAAGTTGAGGGAAAATTAGCAAAGTTTATAGGTAGTAGATCAATTGCCAAGTATGTAGTTTTAATAGCTACAACAAAAAACCGAGGCTTTGGTTTTTTATTAGATAATATGACTTGGAGTTGGAAGGGGCATGTGATAAATGCTGTCCTTAAATATTTGGGTAAATTCTCAGAAGATAAAAATGTTTATTTCAATCTATCTCAATTAGAAAAAATAGCTTATCTTAAATATTTCTTAGAAACAGAAGGAGCTTTAATTTTGAAATTCTCTGAAAAATTTGCTGATAAAAAAGAAATAACCTATTCTCATTTAAAAAATGAAATTCAAAATATATTTGAAGAAATTTATGAAGGCTATATAGATATAGCCCCTGATTTTAGAATAAGAATGAAGATCAAAGAAATGTTTAAAGAAATGCAAAGAAGAATGAAAAACAAAAAACATGTTTATGACAAAAGTACATTACCTCACAAGATTAAGCCTCATCTTCAAGCTTTATGTGATTTAGGACTGTTAGAGGTGAAAAATGAAAATACGGAAGAGATATATAAGGTGGTCATTCATAATAAAATAAATCCTTTGGAGAGCTTATATAAAGAATTAAAAAACTTCAAACAGCTTGAGGAATCCATTGAGAATAATAACTTTTTCCCTATAATAGGGAAAATTTTGGGGTTAAATCCAACTAAATATTCCATAAAACAGCATGAAGAATTGCTTAAGGAGACTTTTCTTTTGGGATATAGATCAATGAAGAACGTTGTTGGGTTAGCCGATATTAGTGCTCTTGTTGATTGGTGTTGCATAAAGCTACTTTCTGAAAAGAATATTCTAATTTATCCTCAAGATGTTCAAGAATTTTTAGATAAAATAAGAAAGTATAATCCTTCTAGCATCCGATATCATGTGAATGGAAAAGGAAGGATATCTTATATAATTTGGGATGAAACTTTTAATTAAAGGAGTTAGAAGCACTGGACATTTTACAGAAATAATTCTCCAGGATGGATATAATATCAAATTGAGGCCATTTATTTATGTAAAGAAAGGAGATTTCTTAGAATTTCTTCCATCAATTAAAAAATTTCAAGAAGTATATAAAATATTTGATGATAAGGCAACTAGTGAGTTGAAGAAAATAAAAATCCACCCTCCTTATTGCACAAAGGAAACAATCTATTTAGGAGCACATCGTTTCAATGTAATATTTCGAGAAAGAATTAATTCCAACGATTGGAAGAAGATAAAAGAATTAGAAAAATTCCATTATAGAGGGAAAGGATTAAACAAATTAGTAGGGAGAAGAACCGTTCTTCTTGCTGAAATGAAGGATCATGGAGTTATTGGATTTGGTGTTATTTCTGCTACAGTTGCTGTTGCTAAACCTAGATTTGAACTTTTACAGACTAATTTTACTGATCAAATGAAAACAAAGTTAATCAATCGAATTGTACGAATTCCAAGAATAGTTATCCATCCTGAATTCAGAGGAATAAATTTAGGAGTATTGATGGCTAAACATTTAGTTCTATATGCCAAAAAATATTGGGATATTAACCATTATACACCTATTATGGTAGAGGTTATCGCGGCAATGACTGAATATCATAAGTTTTTCGAAAAGGCTGGGTTTATAAAAATAGGCTATACTTCAGGATATAAAAATGGAATAATACCTATATATGGGAATGGAAGTTTTGAATCAAGAAATTATGAGTCTTACGATTTCATGGAAAATCAGAACCCTAAACCTTATTTGGTTTTCCCTTTAAACAAGGAGTTAAAACAAAAAATTAGACTATATTTCCCTAAAAAACAAAAGATGATTTTACATAAACATCCAAAACTGAAGCATTCAATAAAATTTGAAAATGTCTCTGTTAGTTATAAAATCAGAAATGGATCTACCAAAAGAACCGAAGTTATAAAAGAAGTATTCGGAGTAGATGCACAGCATGCTTTCTCTCCTATTTTAACAAATTTTTCTTTGGAAATAGAACCTGGTGATGTAGTTTTAATAACTGGAGCTTCTGGTAGTGGAAAAAGTACAATATTACGACTATTAACAGAAAAAAACACAACTTTGAAAAAAGAGATGGAAATTAGAGGGAAAATAATTAATAAAAGTTTAAAGGATATCGCAATTCTTGATACTAAATGGAGCAATTCTCTTCCTTTAATTGATCAGATAGGAAAAAATAAAGATATAAAAGAAGCTATAAAATTACTTAATTCAGTAGGACTTTCAGAAGCTCATCTTTATATAAAAAAACCAAATCAACTTTCTGATGGTCAACGATATAGATTTGCAGTAGCAAAACTTTGTGATTCTAATAAAGCAATATGGATTGCGGATGAGTTTGTTTCAACACTTAACTCTGAAATGGCAGCAATTGTTGCTAAAGGATTAAGAAAGGTAGCATATAAACATGGAGCAACACTAATTTTAGCAGCTCCTCATATTCATAATTTTATACATTTGCTTCTCCCTAACAAACTTATAAAACTTAAATGGGGAACAAAACCGATTATTTATTCAATAAAAATAATAAATTTTTATCAAAACGGAGATAAAATTTCACTGTCTATTCTTAATAATGGTCATGTACCTCTTACAAATGTTCAGGTAGGTACAATTATAAGAAATGGTTTTTTTCTTTCACAAAATAATTTTAAACAAATTAATCCTAAGGATGAAATTTGCTGTGAAATAAAAATAAGAAACAGTGAATATTATGCTTTAGGAATAAAAACTAACGAGGGAGTAGGGGAAATTTTATATTTAGAAATAATAAACAAGAAATAATCTATTTTCTTTATCTCAGTTCAAACGTTTGACCTTTAGAAAACCACTTATCAATGTCTTCTTTTTTAAATCTCCATTGATTACCGATTTTCACAGCGGGGATTTTGCCTTCCCTTGCCATTTTATAAAGAGTAGATTTTCCTATTCTTAAATATTTTGCAGTCTCCTCAAGGGTCATTATTTCGGAAAAGTTTTGCATCATAGGTGTGACTCTTTTCATTTATCAGAACTCATCATCGTTTAACATTGTATAATAATATTAAGCAAAAGAGAGCAAAAAGTCAAGCAAAATGAGAAAAATTTTAGAATAGGGGGGAGGAGAAGATCTTCTTTCTTGTTTTGGCAAAGCCAAAACATAGGCTGACGAAGACACTTGCCTTGAGGAGGCTTTTTATTAAAGGAATTTTCCTTAAAAAATCTCTTATTAAAAGATAAAAGACCTTGCCGAGGATAAACTAAATCTTTCTTTTCTTCTACTTAATACAAAACCTATCTTGCGGAAGCAAGACAAAGCCGACGATGGGCAAGTGCTTGGGCGGCGCCGACTTCTTGGGAACGGTTTTACCTAGCGTCTCAATGGAGGAAAGCTTCCGTTCCATCAACTCGGCCAGAGAGAACGGAAGCAGGTGAAACACCGCACACCTACCAGCCAAGGACTGTGAGATGCTCTGTAAGAGCAGGAAGTTTTGAGATCCGGTTAGAATAAACCAGCCTGTTCTATCTGGGTGTTCGTCGACTATGATTTGGATATACGAGAATAGCTCGGGCGCCCGTTGCACCTCGTCCAGGATTACAGGACCGTGAAACTGGTTGAGGTATGTAGATCTGGTCTTATAAGAGGAAATCCAAGTTTAACGCCATTTCCACTCGGTCGGGGAATAAATGCATTTGGTAACTCTTTGAATCACAAAGGCTTAGGTGACGCTCAGAAAAAGAGAGTGGTTAAGAACAGGGTTACGCGTGGCGAGCCATTTTTAATTTCTTAAGTACTTTATTTTTTGCCTCCCTACTTGTTAACCATCAACTTAAACCAAAAGTTTGGTAACAAACAGGTCAAATTATTCAGGTTCCGATTTTTTTGATAGGATAAATCTCTACTTTTTACAGTAATCTATAAATTGCCCGATTTGAACTCCTAAGTATATACACTTATTTCCTTTAATACATTCGGCTGCATCCCTTTCTTCAAGATGTGTCCTTATCTCTTTATCGTCTTTTTTTATGTAAAGCATCCAAGCATTTTTCTCTTGGTCAAAATCAAGCTCTATAGAACAGCCATATTGGTTAAGCTCTGGATGAATTTCTAAAATTTTTTCCGCTAAAGTTTCTTTTGTGTAATTCACAACATCCTCCTTTTAAAATTATTGTTTTGAAAATTCCTTTAGAATAGTGGTATCTGACTATTCTTGGGAAAGGCAAAGGTTACAATTAACACCCTGACCTTCTACCAGTATACCTGTTAAATCCTCGCATGTCAAGGATAGAAATATTCAGGACTTTCCCCAGAATTTTCAGAAGCTTTCCGAAAAGAAAGGTAAGGTGGGCTGGATAAATTTGGATTTTTTAGGAGGAGCGGTGTTAAATTTTTTACCAAAAAGAAGACGGTGTATACCTTCATTTATGACATATTGTTTAAAACCCTGTCTGCCAACAGGCAGGGAGGAATTTGAAAAAATCTTTTTGCTTTCTCATATATTTTCTTCAATAAAATGCTTAATTTTAAATTCCTCCCTAGTTCTACACTCAAAAAATGAAACACAGCATGCACTAATGCTACTATATTTCTTAATCCTTCATAGGTTAAAAGCCTTATATCCTCTAAATTGTATCCTTGCTTTATAAACTGGATTGCTCCCCCATTTTTTGGACATGTAAAATGTTAAAGGGAGCAATGCAGGTACACCTATCTTTGAATTTTATTTTTGATTAAATTATTAAGGAAATAAATTTGTCTTTGTGAAACAGGTATACCTTTTCTTTTTCTGCCATCCTAATCATATCCTCAGTGAAACCGCTTTTACTGAATAAGCAAAAATATTCCTTTCTTCCTTTTTTGCCCCATTTTACTTTTTGGGCCTTTCTCTTTAAATTTCTGTAGATATTGGTCCCCACAGGTTTGTTTGACCATTTTACTTCACCAAAGATAATCTCATTTGTATTTGAATTCAGGCCTATAAGGTCTATCTCCTCATTTCTTTCCCACCAGCGGCCATAAATTTCAAAACTTAAGGGAATTTCTCCATCTAAAATGGCTCTCTCCATAATCTCAGCTGCTATCCTTTCATAATTTTTGGCTACCAAAAGGGGTAATTCCTTTTTTATTTTGACTGCCACCTCATTTATTTTGTTCTCCTCCAGTAATGACCTGTTTCTAAAGACAAATCTAAACCAGAAATTAAAAAAGTTATCTTCTATTATGTATATTCCCTTTCTGCTCTTTTCAGGTACTTTTTCTGTAACCGGTATCTCTTTTTTTGTTATCTGCAGACTATCTAGAATAGCGAGATAGCGT
Organism: Candidatus Desulfofervidus auxilii; assembly: GCF_001577525.1. Lineage (GTDB taxonomy): Bacteria > Desulfobacterota > Desulfofervidia > Desulfofervidales > Desulfofervidaceae > Desulfofervidus > Desulfofervidus auxilii. The sequence goes on from NZ_CP013015.1 coordinate 215,480, forward strand.
GAAACCATACTCTTTTCAAAGCCAGTTTCATTTATAATCTCTGAAAGTTTATGCTTTCCCAGCGATATTGCCTCAAGGATTACAAAATAGTTTCTTGGTTCTCTAAGCTCTTCTCTAAGCAGAAACTCTACTTCCTCATAAAGAGGCTGTCCTTTTTTTAAAATTTCGTTTTTTACAGCATCAAAAAAATTTATCCCGTAGAATTTATTTAGATAAAAAGGGGTACCTCCAACAATGCTATAGATGGAAAGAGCCTCTTCAAATGTTTTATCAGGAAATGCTTGTTGCACTTGTTTAAATCTAAATGGTCTTATTAGCAGTTGTCCTGTCCTCCTTCCATAAAGTGGGGCCTTATAAAAAAGCAGGGTCTTTTCCATCATAGAGATACTGGAGCCCAAAAGCATCAAATAAATTTTAGAGTTGTTTAAATAGAGATCCCAAATCTTTTGAAAAGTAGAGGGAATGGCATCGTCAGTCTCAACTAAATAAGGAAACTCATCTATGATAACAACCATCTTTTCCATCTTACTAACTATATATTTAAATGCAGTTTCCCACTCTCTGAATCCCTGCTCAGGTAAAAATTCATCTCTAAAATACGCTCCCAGTTTTTCTGTAAATTTCTTTAACTGCCTGTGCGGGGCTATCCTCTCACACAAAAAATAGATATGGGGTTTGTCCTTCACAAATTGAATACTGAGCTCGGTTTTGCCCACCCTGCGCTTGCCATAAATAATGATTAATTGAGCTTTTTCTTCCCTCCACTTTTCATTAAGAAAATTTAATTCCCATTCTCTATTTATAAATCTCATTTCTCCAATTAGTCTAATCTAGTTTAGTCTAATCTAGTTTAGACAAATTGACATTTTATGTCAATATCCTCAGATCCGTGATTTTGGGGGAAATATAGAGCTTGCCTTTCTTTATAAAAAATGATTTAATGTTATTTATGAAATGGAAATGGCTATTTTGCCTCTTATATTTTATAGGCTGTGTTTCTGCCTTTTCGTCTCAACCTCAATTAGTCTGTCCTTCTTTAACTCATGATTTTGGCAAAGTATGGGAGGGCACACCTTTAGTCCATAGCTTTATTTTAAAAAATACAGGTGATGCACCTTTGATTATTCAAAGTGTAAAACCTGGCTGAGGATGCACGGTGGCCTCTTATGACCACCAAATCCCACCTGGAGGGTTGGGGAAAATAACCCTAAAAGTGAAAATACACCAAGGGCATTTTACAAAAGCTGCCCGTGTGAAAACAAATGACCCTAAATTGCCCCATTTTGTTTTACGTCTTAGTGGAGAAATAATTCCATTTATTAAAGTCAGCTCACCCAGAATTCGCTTGCGGGGGTTTTGCTCTGATACACTTTCAAAAACAGTAAAGTTAGAAGCCCTGGATGGTTCTATGTTTAACATTTCAAAAGTAGAATCTACCTTACCAGAATTTAAATGGAGTGTTAATCCTCAAAAAGATAGTAAAAACTACCAGTTTAAGTTCCAAATTAAAAGCGATGTTCCTAAAAATGTTAGAGGTAAAATAACTATCTTTACAGACCATCCTCATAAAAAGAGTTTAGTTATTTATGTGTATGCCTATTTTAGACCCCGAGTAAAACTCAAACCTAAGCGAGTTTATTGGAAAGATTTTAAACAAGAGGCACTTCAACGCACAGTCTACTTAGTAATAAAAAAACCAGATAAGAATATCCAAATAAAGAAATTGATTTATCCTGAAAAGTTATTCAAAGTCTCCTGGGAGAAAATTAACGCAAAGCAAGCACATAAAATAAAAGTTGTGCCCATAATAAATCAATTCCCTTCTGGTAGTTTCAACTATCGATTAAAAATCATCACTGACCCCCCTCTTCCCTATCCTTTAGAAGTAACTTTGAGCGGGATAGCAAAACCATGAATTTAAAGGCCATTGTGTTTGATTGTGATGGCGTAATTTTTGATTCTCGTGAAGCTAATAAGGCTTATTATAATGCCATCTTAAAAAGTATAGGCCTTCCTCCTATGAGTGAAGAACAACTTAATTTTGCTCACTGTCATACGGTATTTGAGGTAATTGACTATTTAGTGCCTGATTCTTCTCTACGAGAAAAGGCCTATTTTGCCCGAAAAAATATAAACTATTCCCAATTTCTTTGTTATATGAAACCAGAACCTTATGTCACAGAGATATTAAAAATCTTTAAACAAAACTTTAAAACAGGTATGGCTACAAATAGGACAGATACCATTCATAACTTATTAAAACAGTATAAATTGGACAAATATTTTGATATAGTGATTTCTGCATTAGATGTTCAAAATGTCAAGCCCCATCCCGAGGCATTATTTAAAATTATGCATAATTTCCATATAAAACCGAACCAAATGCTTTATATTGGAGATACCCAAATAGATGCAGAAATGGCCCAAAAGGCCCATGTGCCTTTTGTATCTTATAAAAATCCAAAATTAACTGCTGATTTTTATGTAAGAAATTTTTTAGATTTAGCACAGATAATAGGTATAAAGGTGACTTAAGAGATGCGAGTCCTCCTTCATATCTGCTGTGCACCTTGTGCAATTTATCCTATTAAAACCATGCAAGAAAAAGGTATAGAGGTTTTTGGGTTTTGGTATAACCCTAACATTCATCCCTTTGAAGAGTATCGTCGCAGGTTGGAGGCAGTAAGAACATATGCTGAAAAAACACATTTACGTATGATTTGGAGAGATAGATATGAATTAGAGGAATTTTTACAAGGTGTAGCCTTTCGGGAAGCTCCCGGTATTCGTTGTCGCTTTTGCTACTTTAAGCGGTTAAAAGCTACAGCTCAAGTAGCAAAGCATGGTAAGTTTGATGGATTTACTACTACTTTACTTTATAGTAAGTTCCAAAATCATGATGTTATTAAAGAAATTGCTCAAAGTTTAGCCCAAGACCAAGGAATTAAATTTTATTATGAAGACTTCCGCCTGGGGTGGAAGGAAGGCATAGAGATATCTAAAAAATTAGGTATGTATAGGCAACAATACTGTGGCTGCATTTATAGTGAAAGAGATAGGTATTATAAAAAATTAGTGGAGGAGTAACTATGTCTTTCCAAACTATGGGTAAATTTCTTATTTTTACGGGTTTAATTATTGTGATTTTTGGTGTCATTTTAATGTTTGCTCCTAAAATTCCTTATCTGGGCAAACTACCAGGAGATATTATCATTCGCCGTAAGACATTCACTTTTTACTTCCCATTGGTCACTTGTCTTTTAATTAGTATTGTTCTTACTATTTTGCTAAATTTGATATTTCGGAAATAAAATGAGAATTAAAAATTTACGCAAATTAATGCAGAAAAAAAATTTAGGCAGTATAATAATTTCTCATCCTATCAATCGGCGATATTTAAGTGGCTTTCAAATTGAGGACCCACAAATTGGAGAAAGTTCAGGAGTGCTTTTAATCTCTCAAAAACACAATATTCTGGCTACTGACTTTAGGTATGCAGAATTAGCCAAAGAAGACACTAAGGATTGGGAAATCTGTATTTATCAGCACAATTTTTTTGAAGAGATCACTGAGCTTTTAAAAAATATGCCTTCACCTTTAGGTTTTGAAGCATTGCATTTAACTTACAGCGCTTATCAACATCTAAAGGAAACTTTAAAAGAGAAAGGCATTCCCTTAGATATTGTGCCTACAGAAGGATTGGTAGAAGGCTTGCGGAAAATAAAGGAAGACAGCGAGATAATACTTCTTAAGCAGGCTATAAAAATGACTGAAGAGGTATATATCAAGTTAAAGACATTTTTGAACCCTGGGCTAACTGAAAAAGAAGTGGCCTGGTATATAGAGACTCAAATAAGACATGAGTTAAATGCAGAGCTTTCTTTTCCTCCTATTGTGGCGAGTGGTTATAATGCAGCTATTCCCCATGCTGTACCTACTGAAAAAAGATTAAAAACAAATGAACCGATTATTATTGACTGTGGTCTAAGGTGGAAGGGTTATTGTGCAGATATGACGCGGACTTTTTATTTGGGGAAACCAGATAAAAAGTTTAAGGAAATCTATAACTTGGTGTTTGAAGCCCAAAAGCTAACCATCGCTCAGATAAAAAGAGGCCTTAAAACTTATCAAGTAGATGCTATAGCTAGAGATTTTTTGAAAGAAAAAGGCTGTGCTCATGCCTTTTTACATTCCCTAGGACATGGAGTGGGTCTTTTAGTCCATGAAGCTCCGAGTCTTTCCCCACGAAGGCCTGGAGAGACATTACAAACCAACATGGTGGCAACTATAGAGCCAGGACTTTATCTATCAGGATGGGGTGGTGTGCGTATAGAAGATATGGTTATAATTAGAGAAAATGGATGTGAACGTTTAAATAAGCTTTCTACTAATTTAAAGGATTGGGTATTATAAAATGATTTTTGTCACCGGTGCTACTGGATTTGTAGGTAATCATTTGGTTAAAACTTTATTAGCCTTTGACCAGAAGGTTAAGTGTTTGGTAAGGCCAGGTTCAGAAAGTCGCTTACGTTATCCAGTTAAAATAGTAAAAGGAGATATTTTTTCTCCAGATTTAGCTGAAAAAATGTCTGGTTGCAAAGCACTCATACATTTAATTGGTATCATCCGAGAGTTTCCTAAAAAAAATATTACCTTTAAGCGTCTTCATGTAAAGGCTACTCAAGTGGCCATAGAGGCAGCTAAAAAGGCGGGGATAAAAAGATTTATCCATATGAGTGCCTTAGGCACAGGTCCTCAAGCTGTTACTGAGTATCATAAAACCAAGTGGCAAGCTGAAAGATTGGTGCAGGAAAGTGGGCTTGTTTACACTATTTTCCGCCCCTCGGTAATTTATGGACCATATGACCATTTTACTACTCTTTTAGCCAGGATAATAAAACGTTCCCCTTTCATCCCTATTATTGGAGACGGACTTTATAAACTTCAACCTGTTCATGTGAACACTGTGGCTTTGGCCTTTGTTTTAGCCCTTTTTTTAGGTGATACTCACAATCACACCTATGAAATAGGTGGGCCACAAGCATTGACTTATAGAGAAATTGTGGATACTATTGCCGAGCATTTTAAAAAGAGGATAAAAAAGGTGTATATTCCCATGAAGATAATAAAAAGTGTTACTATCAAGTTAGAGTCATTTTCCTTTTATCCTTTGACCCAAGAGATGTTGACCATGCTCATTGCCGGAAATGTGGTAAAGGAGCAAAGTTTTTATAAAATATTTCCTTTATCTCCTATAAGATTCAAAGAAAGTTTGGGGTTTTTAAAATGATTGTATTTGAAACCAACCTTCCTAATTTGGGTCCTTTACACCGAGGTAAGGTAAGGGATATTTATGACTTAGGAAAACACTTACTCATCATTGCCACCGATAGAATTTCTGCCTTTGATGTGGTTATGCCTGATGCCATTCCTGATAAGGGTTATGTATTAACTCAGATTTCTCTTTACTGGTTTAAGAAAAAAGAAAACATTGTGCCTCATCACCTTGTTACGGCTGAAGTAAGTGAATTCCCCTCTGTTTGTCAAAAATATACCTCTATTTTGGATGCCAGAAGTATGTTAGTGAAAAAAACACGTCCTTTACCAGTAGAATGTATTGTGCGTGGTTATCTAGCTGGCTCGGCCTGGAAGGATTATCAAAAGACAGGAGAAATATGTGGTTATAAACTTCCCCCAGGTATGAAAGAGGCAGAAAAATTGCCTGAACCTTTATTTACCCCTTCTACTAAAGCCAAAGAAGGACACGATGTAAATATCACCTTTGAACAAATGGTTTCTATTTTAGGCAATGAAAAAATGGCCCAAGAAATAAAAGAATATAGTTTAACTATTTATAAACAAGCAGTAGATATTGCCTTTAAAAAAGGGATTATTATTGCTGACACAAAGTTTGAATTTGGCTTGGATGAAAATGACAGATTAATTTTAATAGATGAGCTCTTAACCCCTGATTCTTCTCGCTTCTGGCCCAAAGAACAATATCAGCCCGGACATCCTCAACCTAGTTTTGATAAACAGTATTTACGTGACTATTTGCAAAACATCAACTGGAATAAAAAACCACCTGCCCCTGAACTTCCTCAAGAAGTGATCATGAAAACCAGAGAAAAATATTTTGAGGCACTTCACCGTCTTTTAGGATGAACATTATTGGCGTCATTGGAGCAGGTCATTGTGATGAAAAAACATACAGATTAGCTATGACTGTGGGGCGTGGTATTGCAGAACACAAATGTATCTTAATCTGTGGAGGTTTAGGTGGAGTCATGGAAGGAGTTGCGCGGGGAGCTAAAGAAGCAGGTGGTCTTACTGTGGGCATTTTACCTGGTTTTTCCCCAGAGGATGCCAATCCTTATATAGATATTCCTATTGTTACCGGCCTCGGACATGCCCGCAATGTCATCATTGTTCGCACCGCTGCTGTGTTAATTGCTATTTCAGGCAGTTATGGCACCCTCTCTGAAATTGCCATTGCTTTAAAGATGGATAAACCGGTGATAGGACTTAATACCTGGCCACATTTTGAAAAAATCCAATATGTCTCTACTCCAGAAGAAGCAGTGAATAAAGCTATAAGCATTTTACCTCCCAACTCCAATCGTTCTCAGTATGGCTGTCGCAGTGGGGGTTTTTGCCCGTAAGTTTAATTAAGGAGGGTAAATATGGCTTTAGTTGAAATTAGTATTATTCCATTAGGCACATCTACACCCAGTGTAAGTGAACATATAGCAATGAGTCTTAAGCCTTTACAAAAAGCAGGATTAAAATACACTATCACACCCATGGGAACAGTGATAGAGGGAGATTTGGATACTATTATGGATATAGTGCGTCAAATGCACGAAGCCTGTTTCAAAAAAGATGTTCAGCGTGTAGTAACTACCATAAAAATTGATGACCGTCGTGATAAACCTGTTACTATAGAAAGCAAAGTTCAGTCAGTGAAAGAGAAGTTATAGAAGCTGAGACCAGATAAAATTTCTAGCCTCAGCCAAAGGATTAAATATCATAATAGAGGGCAAATTCCCAAGGATGTGGCCGCAGTTGAATTTCAGAAGCTTCAAATCTTTTACGCTCAATCCATTTTTCAATCACGTCTTCGGTAAAAACATTTCCTTTAAGCAAAAATTCATAATCTTCTTCTAAGGCCTTGATTGCTTCTTCTAAAGAACCAGGGGTAGAAGGGACACCTTTTAGTTCTTCTGGAGTGAGGGAATAAATGTCTTTATCTAATGGTTCACCCGGATGGATTTTATTTTCAATTCCATCAAGTCCTGCCATTAACATAGCAGCAAAGGCTAAATAGCCATTACAAGAAGGGTCGGGAAAGCGGACTTCAACCCTTTTTTCTTTTGGAGAGGGTGAATACATGGGGATTCGCACTGCTGCACTTCTGTTTCGGCTGCTATAGGCCAAATTTACAGGTGCTTCAAAACCAGGCACCAGTCGCTTATAAGAGTTGGTTATGGGGTTAGTAAAGGCACAAAGAGCAGGAGCGTGTTTTAAGATGCCACCAATATAATAAAATGCCAGTTCACTTAAGCCACCATATCTATCACCAGCAAAAAGATTTTGTCCATCTTTCCAGAGACTTTGATGCACATGCATTCCCGAACCATTGTCATTAAAGATAGGCTTGGGCATAAAAGTAACTGTAAAGCCTTTCCTCATGGCTACATTTTTGATTACATACTTATATTTCATTAAATTATCGCCCATCTTTACCAAAGGAGCAAACCGCATATCAATCTCTGCCTGCCCCCCAGTAGCTACCTCGTGATGCTGACATTCCGCCACTACACCAACCTTCTGCATTTCTAAAACCATCTCTGTTCTTAAGTCTTGGAACTTGTCCATGGGTGGTACCGGGAAATAACCTTCTTTATACCTAGGTTTATATCCTAAATTAGGATTCTCTTCCCGCCCAGAATTCCAACGTCCTTCAATAGAATCTATAAAGTAGTAACCACAGCGTTCATTTTGGTCAAAACGAATATCATTAAAAATAAAAAATTCTGCCTCAGGCCCAAAATAAGCAGTGTCAGCCAATCCAGTGGATTTTAAATAAATTTCGGCTTTCTGAGCAATATATCTAGGGTCACGTGAATAGGCTTCTTTGGTAATAGGGTCAACAACATTACAAATGAAACTAATTGTAGGTTGCTCACAAAATGGTTCCATGAAGACTGTATTAGGATCTGGCATCACCAGCATGTCACTGGCATGGATGACCTGCCAACCACGCATGCTGGAGCCATCAAAACCAAAACCTTCTTCAAAACTTTCCTCATTTAAACAGCTAATAGGCACAGAAAAATGTTGCCATGTACCTAATAAATCACAAAATTTCAAATCTACCATCTTTGCTCCATTTTCCTTGGCAAATTCTATGGCCTCTTTTGGTGTCATTGCTTTTCCTCCTTTAATATTGTCTTAAGGGTATATTTTATCAGTGAGATGCGCTGTGGACTTCTCACCTTTCCTCCTCCTTTTTCTTCTATATAAAAAACATCCACTACTTGGTCTAGACGAGTAGAAATTTTGGCAATATGGATGTTTAATTCTAATTTAAATAAACACTGGGCCAACTTAAAAAGAAGAGCTGGTCTATCGGCAGTATATACTTCCACAATAGTATAGAAATCTGATGTTTCATTATCTAGTTTTATCTCGGTTTCAACTTGGGGTAAACCTCTTTTCATAAAGACTTCACTAATGTAATATTTGGCCTCTAGAAGCTTTTCTAAGTCAATTTCCCCTTTGATTGCCTGATATAATCTCTCTTCCACATTTTTCCACTTTTGAGGCATCCTTTCCCTTTCACTTTTGGTACTTACCCAGAAGGTATCTAAGGCTATTTTGTTCTTCCAAGTATGGGCTTGAGCATTGACAATATTAAATCCTTCTAAAGAAAGAACACCTGCCATTTTGGCAAATAAACCAGGTGCATCCCAAGTAGCAATTGTGACTTTGTAGTATTGAGGTTGTGAAGTCCCCTCCCAATGTAGAACTAGGGGTTCTCCATTAAGTTTATGGACAAGTTTTAAATGAAATAAGATATCCTCAAGTGATGTGCCAAGTAGATAACGATGAGGTAAAACTTCAAAAAGATGTTCTGCCTCCTTTTGAGAATACTGCTGAGATAGGCGTAAAATCAGCGCTTCTTTAATTTCCTGAAGCATAGTCCAAATATCTGCCTGACTGAATTCTCCTTTTTCTAACACCCGCTCTAGTTTTAAAAAGAGTTCTGTAATTAAGGTCATTTTCCAATCCGTAAAAGCACGGGGACCAGTAGCCTTAGCATCGGCAAAGGTAAGCACATAAAGCATTTTTAATCTATTTGTATCCCCCACTATCTGGGCTGTATCTATAATAATCTTTTCCTCCCCTATATCTCGCCGTTGGGCAATGTGAGATAACAGGAGGTGGTGACGAATCAACCAAATGATATTTTCACATATTTTCTGCGGAAACCGCCAGCGTTTTAAAATCTTTTCTGTCTCATTAGCCCCTGTTTCCTCATGGGGAGGTCCAATCCCTTTTCCAAAATCGTGGAACAGGGCTGCAAGAAGCAAGGTGTCCAAATCATCGCATGTTTGAGCTACTTTAGTAAAAATGGGATATTTATCTTTATATTTTCCTTGTCTTAATCGTTTTACTTCCTCTACAGTATGAAAGGCATGTAAATCCACAGTATAAATATGATAAAGATTGTGTTGAGGCAAATGTAATATATTATGCCATTCAGGGAAAATGGCACAAAATAAACCTTGATAGGTCATGTCTTCCAAAAAGGGTAAGATATCTTTTTGAGTATTTAAGAATTCCAAGAAGGCATCACGCACTCCTATATCTTCAGAAAGATAGCCTTTTAGCTCTTCAACAGCCTTGGAAAGCAAAATTTGGGTATTGAAAGAGAAACTTGCATCTAGATTTGCTGCCCAAGTATAAACTTTAATCAGTAAGGCTGGCTGTTTCAAAAACACCTCTTTATTATCTACCCTAATCTGACCATCACAAAGATCTATCCCTGGGGCAAGTATCTTTCTTTGATAAAAGAAAAAAGAGGATTTCTGCTCTTCCCAAATGTAGTTAAAGAACAGGCGAGTAATATGTTTTACTTCAAAGGTATGAGTAAAAAATGCCCGCATGAAATTCTCCACTGCTTTAATCCGAGGTGAGTCTTTAAATCCTAAAAAGTGGGCAATTTTCTCTTGATAAACAAAGGATAACTCATCATTTTCACGCTTACTTAAATAGTGTAAGTGATTTCTCACTCGCCAGAGAAAATCTAGGGCCTCTCCTAGCTGTTCTTTTTCTTTAGGAGAAAAAACAGGTAATTCTTCCTGTCCAAAGGCTACAATGGTTGCCCATCTGAGAGTATGTATATCTCGTAATCCCCCGCTACCTTCTTTAATATGTGGTTCTAAAAGATAGGCATGTTGGTTATAATGTTGATGGCGTTTTTCTCTCCTTTCCCATATATTTTTTAAAATCTGCTGCCGATGTGGAATGATAAGATATTTATTCAGTTTCTGTATAAGCTGGTCAAATAGGGCATGATTCCCACCTAAAAAGCGTGGTGTAAGCATGGCCATAAAGGCAAAGAAATCACTTTTTGCTATTTGCAGACATTCTTCTATAGTGCGAAAGCTATGGTCCAATTTGAGTTTATTGTCCCACAAGGATTGAACAAAATGCACAATCGCATCTTTCAGAATAGCCGATGGCTTTTCTACATGCAAGATAAGTAAATCCGCATCAGAATAAAAACTCATTTCCTTTCTTCCATAGCCACCAATGGCTATAATTGCGACTTCATCCACTACCGTTTTAGGGATTAGTCTCTCCCATTGCTCCTTAATAAATTTATCTACTACCTGTGTATAACCATTGACAATTTCTATCCCACTAGCCCCTGCCAGGTGTTTTTTAATAAGTTCCTCCCTTTCCTTAACCAAATCAATCATTTTAAAGGGCGTCTTCTCCTCTTTCTCCTGTCCGGATACGAACCGCCTCATCTACAGGAAAGACAAAAATTTTTCCATCCCCCATCTTTCCTGTGGAGGCACTATGTTGGATAATTTCTAAGGTTTTTAAGACCAAGTTATCTGGGACTACAATTTCAATCTTTATCTTGGGTAGAAAGTCCACTACATATTCTGCCCCTCGGTAAATTTCAGTATGTCCCTTTTGACGTCCAAATCCCCTCACCTCTGTCACTGTCATTCCTTGAATGCCAATTTCTGTTAAGGCCTCTTTTACTTCATCTAGTTTAAAAGGTTTAATAATGGCCTCTATTTTCTTCATTCTATTTCCCTCCTAATCCATTATTTTCTCCCAAACATCTCTCACCTTCTGCCTTAATCCTTGGGTATAACTTACTACCTCAGTTACTGAAATTTTAAAAGGTGGCTTTCCCAATCCCCAATGTTGCCAGAGTTCTCTTAAATCATTGGAAGAAAGGAGTGTATCTGAAGGACGACCATAAAGCAGGTTTAGCCGATGTTCCAAGGCCTTTAAGAAATTATAACCTTCTATTAGCACATTTGCTTCTTTTTCTTTAAGTAATCCTCCCGACCTAATGGCCTTTAGTGCTTCTAAGGTATGACGATGACGTATCATAGAATATTCTCTCCCATAAGTGAGCTGTAAATACTGGGTTAAAAACTCTATTTCTATAAGACCACCTTTGCCAACCTTGAGATTAAACTTATCATTTTCCTCCCCTGCCCTTTCCTTCAAAATACGTTCACGCATGTTTCTGATTTCTTCCTTCCAATCAACCTCCTTTCCATAAACTAAATCTTGTCGTAAAATTTCCCATTTTTCTGATAAATCATTCTCAATTATAGCTCTAGCCTTAAGTAGAGTCTGAAATTCCCAAGGCTGTGCTTGATTTTGATAATAGGATTTAAAGGACTCTAAAGACACTACCAATGGGCCAAATCTACCAGAAGGGCGTAAACGAGTGTCTACTTTATAACCTGGTCCGACTGTGTGAGGCAAAGTAAGTATAGAGATAAGCCTTTGGGCTACTTTAACAAAGTAGACATGGGCATTTTGCTTGAGAGATAGTTCCGCATCCTGTGGATAGTCATAAATAAAGAGCAAATCCAAGTCTGATTCATAGGCCATCTCCTGACTGCCCAATTTTCCTAAAACCACAATAATAAAGGGCAAATTTAGGGAAGAAAATGTCCTATTTACTTCCTCCTTTGCCCAAAAGAGAGCCTGTTTTAAACACAATTCAGCCACCAGACTCAACTGCTGTGATACCCTTAAATAACTCAATCTACCTGCCAAGTCATGAAAGCCTATTCGGAGCACCTCTTCATTTTTGAAACGCCTTAAAGCCTCTATTTTTTCCTCTAAATCAGTTTTATCTCGGATAGCCACATTTAATGCCTCTTTGAGTTTACTTTCAGTCTTAACAGGGATAGACTCCGAGGCCTCAATTAAATTATCAAATAACTGAAAGTGTTTAATGAATAATGTTGACAAAAATTTGCTTGCCCCAAAAATTTGTAAAAGTAGCTTTCTTAAATGGGGGTTTTCTTTTAATAGGGCATAAAGACCGGCTCTAGGACCAATGCGAGAGATAAATTCCTCTAAGTGAAGCAAGCCTAGATCAGGATTGATGGTTTGAGAAATCTCAATTAACATCTCAGGCAAAATAGAAATAAAAAGATTATGTGCCCGTTCAGAAATATATGGTGTTTTAAAAATACCCTTCAAATTAGAAATACACTCATAAGCGACTTTCGGCCTTTTAAAACCTAATTTTTCTAAATAAGCAATTCCCTCTTCCTTTAGCTTGGGGTCAGTAAACAGCCCTTTTAATGAAAACTCTTTGGTTTCCGTCTCTTCTGTATGCAAAAGGGTCTTAAAGAGATGATGAACAAAGGAAGTCATCTTACCTAATTGAAAATAAAACATATTTAGTGCTTCTCCTTCATCCTTATGAACATATCCCATCAAACGCACAATCTTTAATAGGCTGTTTTTATCTAAGGGTAAGGTATGAGTCTGAGAATGGGTGAGCATTTGACAATGGTGTTCTAATCGGCGTAGGTAGCGGTAAGCACGGGCTAATCTTTGAGCATCTTCTGGTGAAACAATCCCTTGTTCTTTAAGCACAGAAATGGTTTTAAAGGTATTATACTGACGCAGATTGGGAATCTTTCCTGCATAGATAAGTTGTAAGGCATGGACAAAAAACTCTAATTCTCTTATACCTCCTTTACCTAATTTTATATTAAACCTTTCCTGACTACTACTCTTTAAATCCAATGCCTTTTTTAACAGCCTAATTTCTTCTATGCCTGAATAATCCAGATAACGGCGATAAATAAAGGGAGTGAGGCTGTATAAAAATGCCTCTCCTCTTTTTATGTCCCCAGCTACAGGGCGGGCACGTAATAAGGCCAATCTTTCTGAGGCCCTTCCAAACGTTTCATAAAAGATTTCTATAGCAGTTGTAGATTGGACAATCTCACTCTCTTTTCCTCCTGGACGTAAATTTAAATCTACTTTAAAGACCTCTTCTCCATAACTAAGATCCTGAAGGAGTTTTGTGATGGTCTCTGCAAGCTTAATAAAAGACCTATGCACTTCTGGTGGAGGTTGAAAAGGAGCATCATAGACATAGATAAGGTCAATATCAGAATAAAAATTGAGCTCCCTTGCCCCTAACTTGCCCAGTCCTAGAATAAAAAATTTGGTAGAAGGAGGTATTTTAAATGACAATATAATAAGGGCATGCTCATAGCAGGCTTGGAGACAGGCCTCTGCCAAGTCGCTTAATTCAGCCAAATTTTCCTCTAAGGGACATAATCGGTTGACATCTCTCGCCCAAAGACGAAGGTATTCCCTTGCCTTAAAATCCCTAAGACTTTTGGGAAAATCCTCTTGAGAAATAAAACATCTCAATTCTTTAAGGAAATCGTCTTTTGTTTTTTTCTGTAAAATGGCCTCTTTCAAAAACAGCCAATTAACTAAATCAGGTTCTTTTACCAATAAATTGACCAAATATGGTGAACTCACACAAATTTTCAACAATTGCTTGGCCTGCTCTGGATGCGCATTGAAAAAATCTATTACTTCAGGTGTTTGTTTTTCTAATAACCTCTTAAAGGCAATTTCACCATAAGGCCACAAGATGTGATGGGAAAGGGTTTTATAAATATCTTCACTCATAGTTCTTTCCTTTAAAAAGATAATCCCAGATTACATAAAAATTGTAAAGAGGTAGATAAAAACCCTGAATCTTACCTTGAACATTCCCCAAAATTTAGGCGTTGATCTTTAATTATGAACTTTTTATAGAGTAATCACGGATTTTGGGCAGGACACATGCTGGATTCCATAATGAGGTTAAACTTCAAAATGCCTTATTACACCTTCTATTAATTCACTGTAGTCTTTTAACTTTCCATATATAATTTGGGCAACCTCTTCCTTATAGGTATGTGATGTCATGTTCCTATCATCAGTCATTTCAAGAAGTTTAATAGTCTCATCCTCTTTTATCATGCCTATAGTAAATATTTCCCTAAAACAAGATTTTGGGGAATGGCAAATTATTCCCTCTTTTACCTTTAAATATTCTTTGATAAATTTCCAAAGTGCCTCAAAGGTATACTCAAATCTTTGTATTGCTGCATCTCTCACTATGATAGAGTAGGGTTGCTGCAATATATCCCTTAGTGTCCTAATTGCCCTTTTAGTATCTTCATATCTTATTTTTAGTCTTTCCAAACTATTGCTTCCTTTAGGGCTATTTTTTTAAACTCTTCTGATACGGCAGAAAAGTCCACAATTTCTACCTTATATGGAATATTTAGTTCCTCTATGTATTCACGCAATAAAATCAATTTTTTCTTGTTGAACCTTTTACCTGTGATTATGCCAACATCAACATCGGAGGTATTTACAAAATCTCCTCTTGCTCTCGAACCAAACAATATAATCTTTACATCTTCATCTTTAAGAAAGTTTAAAAAAACTTCTTTGAGCTTTTCAATAGAATCTTTCATTGTGTCCTCTAATTTCTTCATAAAATATAGCATTAGTTCTATGTACTGTCAAAGCCTCCTGCTTTTTGGGTATAATGACCTCCCTGCCTGTCGGCAGACAGGTACCTTAAAATGGGCTAAAATATGTCCACCCTGGAGGGGGTCATTACACCTTGTTGACCCTATTTTTATTCATGATATTTTTAATTTATGTCTTCATATATCCGGGTTATTGGAGCCTCACAGCACAATTTAAAACATATCAGTTTTGATCTACCTTTGAATACTCTGACGGTAATTACAGGAGTGAGTGGAGCAGGAAAGTCCTCTTTGGCTTATGATGTCCTTTATGCAGAAGGACAACGTCGTTATGTTGAGACTTTTTCTCCCTATGCCCGACAGTTTATGGAACGTATGGATCGCCCTGCGGTAGAAAAAATTGAAGGCATACTACCAGCCATCGCCATTGACCAGCGGCAAACTGTAAAAACCTCACGTTCTACAGTAGGCACCATGACAGAAATGACTGATTTTGTAAAACTACTTTTTGTTCATCTGGCCGTTTTATATTGTCCACATTGCGGACGTCCTGTAACGAAAGACACTCCTCAAAAAATTGCAAAAACTTTGTTAACTAATGCACTGGGAAAACGAGGAATTGTTTTTTTCCCTAGCATTTTAACCTTAGAGAAAAAGAAAGAGTTACAGCGCTTAGGCTTTGACCGCATTTGGGAAAAAGGAGAGATAAAAAACATAGAAGAAGTGGATTTTAAAGAAACTGAACAGGTCTATGTAGTAGTGGACAGATTAAGTATAGAACCTAAAAATCAAGCCCGATTACTAGAGGCCATAGAAATGGCCATGAATTTTGGTCAAGGAGAAGTAACCATTCAAATTATACCCGAGAAAATGCTTAAATTTAGCAGAAACTATGCCTGTCCTTATTGTGGTATTAAATATAGATTGCCCCTTCCCAATTTTTTCTCTTTTAATAGCCCTTTAGGGGCCTGCGAGACCTGTAAAGGCTTTGGCCGTGTTATCGATTATGATTTAGACTTAGTTATTCCTGACAAAAATAAAAGCCTGGCTGATGGAGCTATTAAAATATGGAAAAAAGGGAGTTATGAGTATCAAGATTTAATCTCATTTTGTAACTCCCGAGGTATT
The DNA here is from genome assembly GCF_001577525.1 of Candidatus Desulfofervidus auxilii. Classification (GTDB taxonomy): domain Bacteria; phylum Desulfobacterota; class Desulfofervidia; order Desulfofervidales; family Desulfofervidaceae; genus Desulfofervidus; species Desulfofervidus auxilii. The sequence goes on from NZ_CP013015.1 coordinate 231,685, forward strand.
CCTACTGACATTCCTTTTTGCCAATTGTCTCCAAAGGCTCAAAAAGACATTATCCAAGGAGGACACGGCTTTTATGGAATTAAAGGCTTTTTCCGTTGGCTGGAAACAAAGATTTATAAGATGCATGTGCGGGTATTTCTTTCGCGTTATCGGGGATATTTCACTTGTCCTGATTGTGGGGGCACGCGTTTTAAAAAAGAGGTTTTATTTTATCGATTAAAAGGGAAAAACATTGCCCAGATTTATGCCATGACTATTGATGAGGCCTATGAATTTTTCTCTCAATCCTTTCCAGAAGGAGAACACGACCCAGCTGTGAAATTGCTCTTAAATGAAATTACCCATCGTTTGCACTATTTAAAAGAAGCAGGGGTAGGCTATCTTACTTTAGATAGACAGTCTCGCACCCTTTCAGGCGGAGAAGTGGCTAGAGTAAATCTAACCCGTGCATCAGGTTCTTCTCTAGTAAATATGCTTTTTGTTTTAGATGAACCTACGGTAGGTCTTCATCCCAGAGATAACAAACGTCTGATAAAAATTTTAAAGGATTTAAGCAAAGAAAATACAGTGGTAGTGGTAGAACATGACCCTGACATCATCAAGGCGGCTGATTATATATTGGATTTAGGCCCAGGTGCAGGAGAAGATGGAGGTAAAATAGTATATTTTGGAAAGTTAAACGGACTTTTAAAGGCCAATAAGTCCATTACTGGTAAATATATCAGTGGAAAGAAACAAATATCTTTGTCTTTTAAGAAGCGTAAGCCCAGGAGATGGTTAGAAATAAAAGGGGCCGCTGCCCACAATTTAAAAAATATAAATGTTTGTATCCCTTTAGGAGTGATGGTTTGTTTGACCGGGGTTTCTGGGGCAGGAAAAAGCACGCTAGCTTATGAAATCATTTATAAGGGTATAAAAAAAGAAAAAGGAGATTTTAGAGGAGTCCCAGGGAAATACCATAAAATAGTCGGTTTAGAGTATATAGATGATGTAATCTTGATAGACCAGACACCCATTGGAAAAACACCCAGGGCCAATCCCGCTACTTATCTAGGAATATTTTCGGCTATTCGTAATTTTTTTGCCTCATTACCAGAGGCAAAGCTAAAGGGCTATACCCCTGGAACTTTCTCCTTTAATAGTCCAGGGGGAAGGTGTAAGGTATGTCAAGGGGCAGGTTTTGAAAGGATAGAGATGCAATTTCTTTCAGATGTGTATTTGACCTGTCCTGCTTGTAAAGGACAGCGTTATCAACCAGAGATATTAGAAATCACTTATAAAGGAAAAAATATAGCAGATGTGCTAAATATGACCTTCAAGCAAAGTATGAAGTTTTTTGCTGAACATCCCAAAATTAGGGAACAATTTTTACCTTTAATAGATATTGGGCTGGATTATCTTCGTCTAGGTCAACCCATTAACACCCTTTCTGCAGGTGAGGCCCAACGACTCAAGTTGGCTAAGTATTTTAAAATGGATAAAGGACCATGTCTTTTTATTTTTGATGAACCTACCGTGGGTCTTCATCTGGCAGAGATTGAATATCTTTTAAAAAGCTTGGAAAACTTGTTAAATAAAGGACATTCTTTAATTGTTATAGAGCACAATCTGGAAGTAATCAAAAATGCTGACTATGTGATTGACTTGGGGCCTGAAGGCGGACCAGAAGGTGGAGAAATTATAGCCTCAGGCACACCTGAGGAGATAGTAAGAATAGAAAGGAGTTATACAGGGCAGTGCTTAAGAAAATCCCTAATGTGTAATTACTGACCTTCATTTTCATAAATCATCAAGGTTTTTTCTTCTTCAATTTTTTTCGGGCGTAACGCTCTGCCCTACTCTGTTTTTCTTTAATAATCATGTCTTCTGTAAGTAAGAAAGAACCAGGTGTAACTTGAATAGATGGATGAGCTGGTTTTTGTGGAATTTTAATTTGTATTTTATGTAAGGGTGGCCCTGAAATATATTGAGGAGGTAAGGTTTTTACCAGATATATCAATTCATTGGGACAATAAAATTCTATACCTGCTTCAGCCGCTCTTTTTGCCTGAATTTCTAAAAGCACAGGCTTTTTATCACGCCTTTTCCCAATACGTAAAGAAAGTTCTTTATCTATAGTGAGGTGAACATATTGCCTACCCATAGGTAGAAGCCCTTTTTCTAAAATATGGGGATAAGCCTTGCGGGTAGTAGCATGGTAGAGCAACTTAGGAGGTATAACTGATTGATAATCAAGTTGCACTGCTAAGGAATGTCCATAACTAGCCCTAATTTTATCTCCTCTTATTTCAAACCGTTGTTTATCATTAAAATTAACTATATCTTTAATATGAGAGATGCGCACAAAAGACCATCCTTTTTCTTCAATGATGGCTTGATGGAGTTCTTTAAGGGAAACAAAACCTTCTTGGTCTAAGACTAGTCCAAATTCATCAGGGTGGTGACGAAGGATATAGCTCATTAACTTACTCAAGCCCTTTAAGGTCTTTTGGTAGTTTCTTTGCTTCATTTTACCCCATCCACCTCAATTTCAATTCTCTGGCTGCTTTTACCTCATCTAGTCTCTTTACTGGAGTAGTTACAGGGGTATTTTTTAACACATCAGGGTGTTCTTCTGCTAACTTGGCAATTTCAATCATAACCTCAATGAATTCATCCAATGTTTCCTTTGATTCAGTTTCTGTAGGTTCAATCATCAATGCTTCCTTTACAATGGGAGGGAAATAAATGGTAGGTGGATGAAATCCCTTGTCTATCAAATATTTGGCAATATCCAAGGCACGAATACCCTTTTCTGCTTGTCTTTTGGCGGAAAATACACATTCATGCATACACACCCTATCAAAGGGTAAATCATAGTAATCCTTGAGAAACGCACGTATATAATTTGCATTTAAAACAGCCTTTTCACTTACAGAGATAAGTCCTGACTTTCCTAAAAGCAAAATATAGGCATGGGCCTTTAAAACGACTAAAAAATTTCCATAAAAAGGAGCAATAAAGCCTATAGAATGTGGCTTATCATATTCTAAGCTAAATTTTCCATCTTTTTTAATTATCCTTGGGATAGGCAGAAATTCAACTAATTGTTTTTTGACACCAATCGGCCCTGCCCCTGGTCCTCCACCTCCATGGGGGGTAGCAAATGTCTTATGCAAGTTTAAATGCACTACATCAAAACCCACATCCCCTGGTCTCATCTTTCCCATAATGGCATTGAGGTTTGCTCCATCATAATATAAAAGTGCACCTGCCTGATGGGCCAAATCTGCGATTTCCATTATATGTGGATTAAAAATTCCCAAAGTATTAGGGCAAGTAAGCATCACAGCTGCCACTTCTGGGTTAAGTTTCTCTTTATATTTTTTTAAATCCATACAGCCATCTCTAGCAGTAGGAATTACCATGAGTTCATAACCACAAACTCCTGCTGAGGCAGGATTTGTGCCATGAGAAGAGTCAGGGACAATAACATATTTTTTTTGATGACCATAATGTTTATGAAAGGCGGTTATTAATAGTAATCCTGTCAATTCTCCATGGGCACCAGCTAACGGCTGCAAGCTAAACCCATCCATTCCTGTGATTTCACATAATGACCTTTCTGTTTCATAAATTACTTCTAGTGCCCCTTGGACTAATTCCTCTGGGAGTAAGGGATGTAAATTGGAAAAGCGCTCAATTCTTGCTATCTCCTCAGTAAATTTAGGGTTATACTTCATAGTGCAGGAACCAAGAGGATAAAAATGGGTGTCTATAGAATAATTCAATTGAGAAAGCCGGGTGAAGTGTCTAATTACGTCCAGTTCTGAAACTTCTGGCAAAAAGGGCGCTTTAGTTCTCCTATATGCTTGAGGTAATTCTTCTGACTCAGGCACATCTAATTCAGGCAATTTTACACCATGTCTGCCCTTCACGCTTTTTTCAAAGATTAATTGCATCCTTCAATGCCTCAACAAATTTTAAAATCTCTGCCTTTTTCCTCCTTTCGGTCACTGCAATTAAGAAATAATTTTTCATATCTTTATAAAACCTATTTAAAGGCACACCCCCTATAATGCCCTTTTCTGCTAATTGTTTTAGAACACTAGTTGCATCTTTTTTAAGACGCACAGTAAACTCATTAAATGTGGATGAATTTACCACTTCTACTCCAGGGATATCTTTCAATAATTTCTTGGTGAATTCAGTCTTATGATAATTAAGATGAGCTAATTTCACAAAACCCTGTTTTCCCAAAGCACAAAGAAAGATTATGGCCCTTAAGGCACAAAGGGCTGCATTGGTGCAAATATTGGATGTAGCCTTATAACCCCTGATATGTTGCTCTCGGGTTTGAAGGGTAAGGACAAATCCCTTTTTGCCTTGTTTATCTACAGTTGCTCCTACAATCCGGCCAGGCATCTTTCGCAAAAATGCCTTTTTACAAGCCAAAATCCCCAGATAGGGTCCGCCAAAGGATAAAGGAATACCCAAACTTTGCCCTTCAGCAGTTACTATATCTACATCCATAGCTCCAGGTGTCTTTAACAGTCCAAGAGAAATGGGATACACATTTTCTATAACTAGGGTTTCAATCTGATGTGCCTTTTCTACAATATCTGAATGGTCATCAATGCTGCCAAAAAAATTGGGATTTTGTAAGACAACAGCCGCTGTTTTTTTATCTAAATGATAATAAATTTTTTCTCTATCGGCCCTTTTTATATTAGGAGGAAGTCTGACAATCTTTATGGGAAGATTGGCTGTATGAGTAAGTAACATTCTTTGATAAATAGGATTTACTCCACCATCTACAATGATTTTATCTCTTTGGGTAATTCTAAGGGACATCATAACTGCCTCAAATAAGGCCGTGCCTCCATCATACAGAGAGGCATTAGCTATATCCATCTCTGTCAAATTACAGATAGCTGTTTGGTATTCATACATGGCCTGAAGTATTCCTTGAGAGCATTCGGGCTGATAGGGAGTATATGGTGTATAAAACTCACTTCTGGATACTAAGGTGTCTACCACAGCAGGTATATAATGGTCATAAAAGCCTGCTCCCATAAAATTTATAAAATAGGGATTGTTTTTCTGAGATAGTCTTTGTAAATATTCTTTAACTTCAAACTCAGACTTACCTTCTGGCAGATTAAAGGATTTTGGCCTAAGTGCTGGTTTTATATCTTTAAATAGCTCTTCAACTGAAGAAACTCCAATAACCTTAAGCATCTGTTTCAATTCTTCTGGAGTATGCGGAATATAGCTCATTCCAATCCTTCTAAATATTTTTGGTAGTCTTTTGACCTCATAAGTTTTTCTCTTTCACTTTCATCATAAATTTCAATCACTACCAACCAACCTTGTTCATAAGGAGATTTATTAATAAGCTCAGGGGATGTGGAAAGTTTTTGATTTATTTTTATTACTTTCCCTGACATAGGGGCATAGACATCAGAAACTGCCTTTACTGATTCCACAGAAGCAAATGTCTCAAATTGTTTGATTTCAGTCCCTATTTCTGGCAGCTCTACAAATGTAATATCACCTAAAGCATCTTGGGCATAATCTGTGATGCCTATTGTGCCCAAACCATCCTCTATTTTTATCCATTCATGGTCTTTAGTATAAAAAAGTCCATCTGGAATATTCATTTTCATCTCCTATTTTTTTAAAGAGCCATTTTTATAAAATGGCTTAGCAGTAATAACAGCCTGCATTTCTGTAGCATGTCCTTTAATAACCACCTTTGTGCCTAGTTGAGCGTGGTCTGCCTTTATATAGCCCATACCAATCCCACAGGATAAACAAGGAGAAAAACTCCCGCTAGTGACAAAACCAACTTGCTGATTCTCAAAATATAACTTATAATTTTGCCTTGGAGAACGGCGAGAATGGGTCATAAAACATACCAGTTTTTTGGAAATCCCTATTTGCTTTTGTTTCAAAAGGGCTTGCTTACCCACAAATTCCTTGCGAAAATCCAAAATCCTTTCTAAACCGGCTTCTAATGGAGTAGTTTCTTCAGTTATATCCTGACCATAAAGAGGATAACCCATCTCTAACCTCAATGTATCCCTTGCTCCTAAACCAGCAGGTTTGACCCTTTCATCTGTCAAAAGAGAATTCCAAAATTCTTTTACCCTTTTACAGTTTACATACAATTCATAACCAAGCTCTCCTGTATAACCTGTGCGGCTGATTATAATTTTTTCTCCTAACATAGAAAAGTAATCAAAGTGATAATATTTGAGCTTGTCAATCTCTGTCCCTACAAATTTTCTTAAAACTTCGCGGGAAAGCGGTCCTTGCAAATCAAGCTTGGCCATCTGGGGGGAAATATTTTCTACACTAGTCCTAATATTACTCTTAAGATGTCTATAATCTTTATCTAAGGTTCCGGCATTCACTACCAACATCCATTTACCTTCTTCTAATTTATAGATTACCAGGTCATCAATTATGCCACCTCTTTCATTCAACATAAAGCTATAAGAACACTTTCCCACCTTTATTTTTTCTAAATCATTAGGCAAAATTTTATTTAAATTGTTTTCCTTTAGTGTTCCATAAACAATTAACTCTCCCATATGGCAGGTATCAAAAAGAGAACAAGAGTTTCTTGTCCAAAGGTGTTCGGCAATTATACTCCCATATTGGAGAGGCATTAACCAACCTGCAAATGTGGTTGTTTTGGCATTTAATTTCTTATGGGCACTGAGTAAGGGTGTAGAGCTTAAACCCATAGGTTTCCTTTTATCACCAAAGTGGTTATTTTTCAACAATAACTTTGACATCAATTTTCCCCTATGGTATAAACCAAGAAAAGGAGGTAAAAGATGGAAACAAAGAATTTTTTGAGGCTCACGGGAATTTCTTTCATTTTAGTAATTTTTATCTTTTCCTCCTTAGTTCAGGCCGATGTTTACATAAAAGAGAAAAAGCATACTGATGCCTATCAGGTAATGGGTCAAACTATGTCTGCCAAAGATGAAATTATCATTACCTGGATGACCCAGGATAAAGCCAGAATTAATGAGGGTAAAGATACATCAATGATTATAAGGCTGGATAAAAATGCCATGTATATAATTGACCACACTAGAAAAACTTATAAGGAAATGCCTATAGGGAATATGCATAAAATTTTAGAACAGGCTATTGCCAAACAAGCTTCTGGAGAGAAAGAGGCTGAAGAAATGGCTGAATTTATGAAGGGATTTACCTCAGCCATGATGCAAATGGAGGCTACGGTGACTGATACAGGAGAGAGGAAAAAAATCAAAGGATGGAACTGCCGAAAATATATACTTAAAATGAAAATGCCCATGGGTATTTCTACTTCAGAGATATGGGCTACAAAGGATATTAAAATTGATTATGAGAAATATCGCAAAATCAGCACAGCCTTGATGTCTAAACAACCAGGCTTTAAATCAATACTAAAGGAAATTGAAAAAATAAAGGGTTTTCAAGTATTAAATATTAGTTCCTCTCGCTCCATGGGAGCCAATATAAAAATCACTCACGAATTATTGGAAATCAAGGAAAAATCAGCACCTTCAGGAATTTATGAAATACCCAGAGGCTATGTAAAGGTAAGAAATAGTTTTTGAACTGCCTTGATTACTTCCTGATTTTCTGCCGGACAAAAATGGAACTCTAAAAATAAAATGTTTTGTTTCTTTATTAAGGCTAGATGCCTAAGCAAGCATAATTGTCTATGAGAAAACAGGTTTATAGTAGTTAAAGGTAACTCTTTTTCATAAAGAAGTAAAAATTCTCGCCCATAAATATTGATGTCCTTTATTTTAAATCTTTTCTCTTCCTCAATATGCTGGCCCTTTTTAAGCAAATGAAATTCCTGATTTGTGTTTCTAGAAAGATAAAATAAAATTTGAAGTTTGTCTTTATAACCAGTAAGCAAGGCAAACGGTATATAAAGCAAACTATGCCTAGGACGCAAACGCAGCACTGCTTTTATGGATTTGAAACCAGGAACTTGATATTCAGCGATAAAGCCTAAAACCCCTCCTAGCCACTTATATTGCTTTTCTTTTGGCTGAAATACCGCCTCTAAATCCTTAGCCCAGTGTTGGGATAATTTGAGGTTTTTTCTATATCCCCATTGGTAAATAAAAACGACTATTATAGTAAATATTAGAAAAAAACTAATAGACATCCTTTGCCCAATATGAGGCCAGTTTCAATAGACCTTCTTTGTCTAATTTTTGTTTTAAAAATGGGATTTCCTTTAAGGGAAAATCTTTGAAAAAAGAAATCTCTGGAGGTATTTCTGTGATACCTGTTTTATTTAAAAGCACCAAATCTATATGAATGTTTAATTTATTCAAAGTTTCCACAATACGTTTTCCCTCATGAAGAGAAAGTTTATCCGGGTTAATAACCAGAAAAAACTGGGATTTTTTCTTATCTATAAAGAAATGGAGTAGAAAATTCACTGTTCTCTGGTGAAGAGTAAGTTCTGCTAAAACCTTATCTTCTTTAAATGTAATGGCAACATTAGAGCCAAAGTAGTCTTTTCCCTTTATATGGGCAATACTCTGTCGAGATTGTAATATCTTTTTTCGCCAAACAAGTAGCCTTTCTAACCATAATTTAGTAACAAATGGTAAGGTAAAGATTTTTAGCATAAGACCGGTAGGAGGGGTATCAATTATTAAATAATCCATGTCTTGCTGTTTTTCTAAAATATCCTTTAAGGCATACATTATGGCCATTTCTTCCATCCCTGGTGCATTTTTAATCAAGTCAAACATCTTTTCTAAATTGAAGACTTGAAGATAGGCATAAATCTGTTTCATTTGTGTTTCTGTTTTCTTCAAAAAGTTTTTTAAATAATCATCAATGTCCACCTCTTCCAACCAGAGAGAAGAATCTATCTGTTTAATACCTTTAAAGGGAGATAAAGCAAATATGTCATATAAATTATGGGCAGGGTCTATAGAACCTAAATATATTTTATGGTTTTTTTTACTGAGATAATAAGCTAAACTAGCAGAGATGGTGGACTTCCCTACCCCACCTTTGCCTAGAAAGAAAAAGGTCCTTTTCATAAATCTATCATATCTGTCCACTGGGCAAGTTTGTCATCTAAATTGGCAGATTTAGCAAACATAATATTTAATTCCCTTTCCAAATAAGGCAAAAGGCTTAATCCCAGCAAAGGAGGTGGAGCAGGAAGCCCAATTAGACTTCCACACAAAACCAAGGCAAAGGCATTTTCCATTTCATATAATTCCTTCTCCAACATATCCACACTGTGCTCTTTAAAACCATCTATGAAATATCCAAGTATATACTTTAATGTCTGCCAAACTTTAAACATTAGGTAGCTCCGGCCTGGTTGGTTTAAAAAAGTCATAGATAAGCAAAAAATCCAAAAATAGCATGATCAGGATTATAATACCCAGGGTATAAGCTTGAGCTGGATTTTTGGTCATAAATACTGGGACAGCCACAAATAAATACCAACCTATAGCCAAAGTAACAGTAATCCAGAGAAACAAAGCAGGAATGAGACATACCCATCCTGATTTTTTTTGCACTCTTATTACCCAAGCAGATACAGTCATCAAAGCAATAGAGGCCAACATTTGATTAGCACCTCCAAAGGCAGGCCAAATGATAGACCATGCTCCGGTCCAGGCTAAGCCGATGCCAATGGCGGCTGGAATTAAAGAAGCAGTCCAACGATTGGTGATGAATTGAAAAACAAAAGGTAAACTTTCTTTTAAAGGCTCACAGATTTCTGTTAAGGTATAACGTGCTAAACGATTAGTAGTATCTAAAGTAGTCATAGCAAAACTGGCTACCCACATTGCTGCTAGGATAGTAACAAATTCTTTTGGTAGTCCTAAAACACTATGGACCGCTAGACCATAAGCCTTAGAGAAAAACCCAACCGGACCACCAGCACTGTTTATCGCCTTACCATAATGTTGGGCAAAGGTAAATGCATTGGTTTTAAGGTCAATCGCAATGTCAGGTGCCAATACATTAAGACCATAAGCACTGACCACTGCAACCACCAGGGTAGAGAGAAAACCTTCAGTCAGCATAGAGCCATAACCAATAAAAAGTCCTTCTATTTCCTTAGAAAGCTGTTTAGAAGTGGTACCAGAACCTACTAAGGCATGAAATCCAGATAAAGACCCACAAGCAATAATCAAAGGTATTACTGGCCAAAAAGGTGTGGGTCTATGGGCGATCAAAGGGACATTAAAACTGGTAAATGCAAACAAAGTAATTTTTTTAAAAGAAAATAATACAGCTAAACCACCCAGAATTAATCCTGCTACCAATAACCATGCATTGAGATAATCCCTTGGCTGCAAAAGCACATGCACAGGTAGAGAAGCAGCCACAATGATATAAAAGAAAAAAACAAGCATCCAGGTTTTATAACCTGCACTGATAGGGAAATACATACCTAAAATAATGGCTCCAATTAACATACCAATGCCCATCAAAGTGGCTAACCAAAAATGAGTCCTAAGACGATAAAGTAAAACCCCAAGAATCAAAGCAGCTACAATTTGCAAAAAATAGGTTGAAGGGACTTGAGGTTTAGCCACAAAAATTTTACCTAATATTGCTCCAAAGGCAGCTACTAGGAGAATTAAAACAAATAAAATAAACCAGGCAAAGAAATAACCTGTGCGTTTTTTAATAACTTTACCAGCAATCCACTGAATTGAATGACCATCATAACGGACAGAAGCCATCAGCGAAAGATAATCGTGAGTAGCACCCATAAAAACATTCCCTATCCAGATCCAGAGCAAGGCCGGTAACCATCCCCAAATAAGGGCAATAACCGGGCCTACAATAGGAGCAGCCCCGGCAATGGAGGCAAAGTGATGGCCGAAGAGCACATACTTATTTGTTGGGACAAAATCTATATTATCTTGTAAGCGAATGGCAGGAGGGGGTTGGTCTTCTCTTCCTACAATCCTTTTTTGGAGATAACTTCCATACAATTTATAAAACAGAAAATATAGGATAAAACCGCCGCAAAGGATAAAAGTTGCGTGCATGCTTTCCTTTAGAATGAATGATAAAGGTTGTCAAGCATGATACATTATTTTAATTTTGTCTTGTTTGAAATAAAGCAATATCAAAATATAAATACATCCTATTATGATTATAATATCAAAATGTATCGCAATAAACGCATAAATAAACATCCCAGTATCATGGAGCAATCTATCAATTAATTCAAAATCAGGAGTATTTAATCTTACAACTTCATACTGAACGCCTTGTTCTGATATATTAACCTTTATATAGTGATAAAAATAATGGGATGGATCGGTTCCGGCTAATTTAGCCCCAGCCCCTCCTGTGATAATGAAGGGAGTATTTTGCCAATATCCTTTGTAATATCCATGTATGTGTGAGCAAAACAACATTGAAACATGATATTTATCAAATAATTTATTTAAATATCTTGCAAATGTCACATCTTTTAAACTATGACCTTTTTTATCTCCACCTTTCCGTGGGTCATATAATGGAACATGCATAAATACAAACCGGTATTTATACGATTGTGACTTTTTCAACTCCTTTTTTAACCAATCTAACTGCCATAAATCTAATCTTTTCTCATTCGCATCGTCAAGAATGATAAAATATGATTTACCAACTGTAAACGAATAATAAAATCTTCCAAACATTTGATAATAATTGGCTCTCCCGTTTTCGCGTAATTCATGATTACCAATTACAGTAAGAAAAGGCTTATTAACTTTTTTGATTTGATTTATAAAAAATCTAAATTTTTCCTTTTCTCCGTCTTCAACTAAGTCTCCTACATCAATGGCGAAGATTATACTATCTTTATTCAACTTGTGTATTAAATTGTTAAACGTTGTTATTGAATCTCTATTGTCTCCAAAGACAGCAAAGCTATACGAGTTATGTGTTTCATCAATCTTTTTAATTTGTTTATAGTTCCAATCTTCAATTTCTGGAAAAGTAAAGACCGAATATAGTTTTATTCCTACTGATACTATTAAAGTTAATATTACGATACAACTAATAAATTTATTAAACAAATATTTTTTCATATACCTGACTTTCGCCAAGAAGGTCCAAAAAATTTATTTTCTTCAGAAATACCATATGTGTGTGATATACCTTTAATCTCCCAATTTCCTCAAAGATTATTATATTTTTCAGCTGAGAACTCTTTCTAAAAGGGTGGCTAACCCAATACTCGTTTTTTTAAAAAGACTTGCTAATAGGGGATTCATAGGTTTATTGACAATTCTAGGGAATTTTTTATGCAAAAGTGCTGATTTTAAATATATAGGCCTATAGGAATGATTGCAGGGATTGCCAGAACAAGTATGAATTGTTAAGGACTTTGGTTCAATGATAATAGAACCCACTGTTTTGCCCATCAGATATGTTTCTATGGCCCTTTTAAAATTCCCTTCTCTCAAATATTGTTTTAGATGCCAGTAATGCACACAAATAGTGCCATCATCAATAGGTTCTATGTAATTATAATCATTCACATGTTCCTTTTCCAATTTATGGTCAGCCATGAATTGTTTTATTAAAGCTAATGTAATTTTCCCTTTACTTTCTCTAAGTAAATGCCACATCCTCCCCAAGCGGCAGTAAGAACCTGCAATAGAAGGTAATTCATCTGGTGTAGGAGAACCTGTCAGTTCTCTGATAAATTGATGGTGATTTGCAATAGCCAGTATTCCATCTTTTGCCAATTCAAAATGGCGATGATGTGAAGAATGTTCAATGATTAATCCCTGACCATTCCTATCTGCCCAGATAGAATTGAGATTTAAAAGGCTTCCTCCGGTCACTCCTGGAAAAGAAGCCAATTTGGTATTTTTATAAATATCTATTACCTCATTTATATCCTTACTCCTTTCCATACATAAGGAAAGTATCTCTGCATCCATAACACCCTCTCCTCCCCCGTCTTTCATTCCTACCGATGCTAAGACTACAGCCAAGCCAAATTCATTTATAATAGGAACACCAATGAGACCAGGAATGCCAAAGGCCAAATAACAATGGTAGCCAGGCACATCAAATAAATAAAATCTGAAAAATTTACCAACAATCTGGGCTGCCTTAAAAAAATCAATATTCCAAAAAAGATAGATATTACCATTCTTTGTAGCAGGAGGGGCACAGAAACCAGCCGTGCATGCACCTTTTATTAACTTTGCTAAACAAATGGTATTCACATAAAGGCTGTCTATACCAATACCCAAGGCATCAGCCAAACCCCTAAGTCGCTCCCACCTTTGGGGATAGAATTCTTTTAAGAAAAGAAGGAGTTTTTTTGAATCATCTGAGTTAAAATTTGGAGATAAAACACCTTTAAAAACATCCTTAAGTAATGTTGCTATCTTGAACCCATAATTATAATCTGTTTTTTTAGATACCCAGTTTTTATTCATTTTAAAACAAAATTACTTTATCACCACTTAATATGCATTTCAATGTTTAAAACTCCTTTTAATTTAATATCAATTATGTTAAACATATTTCAAAAAAATAAAGGAGAAAAACATGAGCCAACAATTATTGACTTCTGATAGTAAGTTTAAGTTTGATTGCCATAAAGGTCTCAAGTGTTTTACCCAATGTTGTTACAAAGTTAATATATTCCTCACTCCTTATGATATCTTACGTATGAAAAATAGATTAGGAATGTCTTCTACTGAGTTCCTCCAAAAATACACTCATCCCCTGGTGGCAAAAAACGCAGGCATTCCTGTAGTGACTTTAAAAATGAAAAATGACCAAAAAAATGGATGCCCTTTTGTAACTAGTAATGGATGTATTATCTATGAAGATAGACCTTGGTCTTGTCGGAGCTTTCCTTTAGACCCAGTAGAAACAGAAGAAGCTATCCCAGGAAATGAATTTTATCATTTGATCAAAAGAACATTTTGTCAGGGTTTTAAGGAAGATAAAGAATGGACGGTGGAGGAATGGAAAAGGGACCAAGGGATGGATATATATGATGAGATAGAATCTCCCTTTAAAGAAATTACTACTAGTAAAGTATTAACAGAAGCACAGATAGTCAATGAAAAAATTCAACAAATGTTTTATATGGCGTGTTATGATATAGACCGTTTTAAAAAATTTGTATTTGAGACAAAATTCTTGAACATCTTTGATGTGGAAAAAGAAGTCATTGAGGAAATAAAAACAAATGAAATAGAGCTCTTAAAATTCGGATTTAGATGGTTAAAATTTGGTCTCCTTGACCAAGATGCCTTAAAAGTAAAACCTGAAATATTAAAGACCAAAAATAAAAAATCCCCCAGCACTTTATAGCACTGGGGGACAAAATAGAAAGTAACTCTAATTAATCAATGAGAGGAACATAAGGTCTTTCAAACATTTCCCATTCACCGGTATCAGGATTTAACTTAGACAACACAAATTTCCGCCAATTCTGTTCGTCCATATCAGGATAATCAGACCTATAATAATAACCAGGCCACCTAGTCTCTTTACGATAAAGCAGATGACGCATATGACATTCTGCAGTAAGGAGACGATGATAATTTTCCCATGCCCTCATAAGTTCATGAAGGGTTTCAGCAGCAAGTTTATCTGCATCCTCTTTAAGCACCTGGAGTTTTTCCAAACCACGGAGTAAGGCAGGTTCGCTAGTAGTATATTGCCAGCCTATCCCACCTGCATATTCGTCCATGATCTTGTTAAGACGGAAGACAAACCCCTTTGGCCTAATATAATTGGGATTGACATTAGGATCACTAGTATAATTTTTGTTTTCTTCAAATGTCTTAAGGGGCTTATAAACTTGGGCCTTGAGTTCCTCTACACTACCGCGAGGGCTAGGCTCAAAATCCTTGTGGTCTAAAATGTATTTTATAGCTGCTTTGGCCGCTAATCTGCCTTCAGCGTGAGACCCAGAAGAAAACTTATGGGCAGAAGCACCTACACCGTCACCAGCCGTAAATAGACCCTCAACCGTGGTCATACGATTGTAGCCACCAGGAAAATCGGCTTTGTATTCTTCTGGCATAAGGTCATCAGGTCCACAACACCAAGCACCATTAGCACCAGAGTGAGAACCCATGAGATAAGGCTCTGAAGGCATAATCTCGGATTTCACCTTTTCAGGCTCTACATTTTCAGCTGCCCAAAGTACTGCCTGACTTACTGTCATGTCTAAGAAATCTTCCCAAGCCTCTGCCTCTAAGTGTTTCGCCCGTTTAGGATTCTCAGACAAAATCTTCTGCATAGCTGCTTCTGTTCTCATAAAAATGGGGAACTTACCCTCAAACATATCCAACATCATAGCATGGTTACGCAGACAAGTAGGAACAGGTTTAGTAGTACCATAAGGAGCATATTTCTCCAAATCAGGTTTTCTGGTCTGGACATAATTTTCATCAAAGGCATTGGTGGCATAAGCCTTAAACAGTAAGAACCAGGCTCCCACAGGGCCATAACCATCTTTATAACGCGCAGGCACAAAACGACACTCCATATTCACCATAGGTGCACCAACTTCTAACATCATAGAATAGGTAGAACCTGCATTCCAAGGTGGATACCAGGCACGGCCATAACCTTCACCAGTGGACCGTGGACGGAAGATATGCACAGCACCGCCGCAAACACAAATAATGGCCTTGGCCTTAAAATAATAGAACTTGTTTTCCCTGACACTGAAACCCACTGCACCTGCAATTCTGTTTGGAACCTTTTCGTCTAATAATAGCTTGACCACAAACACACGCTCTATGATATTTTCTTCACCCAAGGCATTCTTGGCTGCTTCAGCGACAATACATTTATAAGATTCGCCATTAATCATAATCTGCCAAGTACCTTCACGGACATATTTACCATCCTCAGTTTTCCAAATAGGAAGCCCCCATTTTTCAAACAGATGGACAGAGGAATCTACATGGCGAGCAACATCATATACTAAATCTTCCCTCACAATTCCCATTAAATCCTGTCTCACATAATGGACAAATTTCTCTGGGGTGTGTTGACCACTTTCCTCACCTACTGCAGGGGCAGCTCTTCCACTCATACCAATATAGGTATTGATAGCAGAAAGACCCTGGGCCACAGCTCCACTTCTTTCCAAAGCTGCCTTGTCCACTAAAGTTACTTTAATATCGTCTCCTGCCCAATATTTGGCCTCAACTGCTGCCCCACAGGCGGCCATCCCGCCACCGATAATTAATAAATCAGTATTGACTTCAACAACTTCAAAATCTGCCATAATTATTACCTCCTAAAAATTTTTAATTTCAGTATTACTTCTTAGGCGTTGCCAACTCCAGGCCATCTAAGGTATCTGGCTCAGAAAAAAGAGTATTATCACCTATCTTAGACCTATCTG
This sequence comes from Candidatus Desulfofervidus auxilii, assembly GCF_001577525.1. Lineage (GTDB taxonomy): Bacteria > Desulfobacterota > Desulfofervidia > Desulfofervidales > Desulfofervidaceae > Desulfofervidus > Desulfofervidus auxilii. The sequence continues at coordinate 248,081 of NZ_CP013015.1, forward strand.
CTGGTGGAAAACCTGCATACACATCAATAGAACCCTCAGGAGTGGTCCGGATAGGGAACTTGAAACGTTTAATTAAACCATTTCTAAATTTAACAGTCCACATGATAGAATCTGTCCCCCGCATAGGAAATACAGTTGCTCCCAAAGGCACAAAATCCACATAACCTCTTACTTCAATAGCCTGTTGGGGACAAATCTTAACACAAGAGTAACACTCCCAGCACATTTCAGGTTCTTGATTATAAGCCTTCATTTTCTCTCTATCTAACACCATCAAGTCATTGGGGCAAATATACTGACAGGCAGTTCTGGGAGCTGATTGACAACCATCACACTTTTCTACAATAACAAAACTTGGCATACTCACACCTCCTAATTATTTTCTAAATTCTCTTTAAAGCCCTTGTTGTTAAATTACCCTACTACCCCTCTTCACCTCCTTTCTTGCATAATATCTTTTTAAAATTGCCACTTTAAACTTTAACGAGAAGCTTTATAACATAAAAAAATGACTATGTCAAGAAAAAACTTCGCTAAACATTCCCCAAAATTTAGGCGTTAATCTTTAAAAACATTGATGAATTAAGGATTTTTGGCGTTCAATAAGTGGAATAAGAAAAAAGAAGTTTTCTTTAAGAGGGAAAAATTTTTTTCTTTCTCGCCAACCTTAATTTTTCAGGAGCACGCTGCAAAGCGCTGTCAAAGCCGTAAGCCCAAAGGGTGCGGAGTGAAACGGAGCAGCTTTGACAGTAAGCGAAGCAGCGGGCTAAACTAGAAAACAGGTTGGGTAAAGGGAATACGTATCTGACTTTTTCGACAGTTTGACTACATTTGACCGTTTTCTTTTAAAGTTATTACTATTTTGAGGAGCTTATCTTTCTTTTCGGAAAGCTTTTAAAAATTCTGGGGAAAGTCCTGAAAACTTCAATCATTTTACTAATTGCTAAAAGCTCATAACTGAGTAATAATCAACATAAATCTAGTAATTGAAAGGAGTAAATAATGGCTATTACTTGCCCTAAATGTGGACGCCAATACGATGTAGTATTATTTGATTTTCAAGGATATTTATGCTGTGAATGTGGTTATAAAATTACCAAAAAAGATTTGCATCACCGTTATATTAATCCTCCAAATATCTATATAATTATTCCTGCTCGCTATCATAGCACTCGTTTTCCAGGTAAACCTTTAGTAAAATGGAAGGGAAAATCTTTGATTCAACATGTTTATGATTGTACTGCTAAATCTTCCCTACCTAAAGAAATTATAATAGCCACAGACGATAAACGCATTGCCCAGAATGGAAAAAGTTTTGGTGCTAAAATAGTGATGACCTCTCCTGACCATCCTTCTGGGACAGACCGTTTGGCAGAAGCTGCTAATTTATTAAAATTGTCACCAACAGATATTATTGTGAATGTTCAAGGAGATATGGCTTATTTCCATCCTGAAATTATCACACAGGTGGCTGCACCTTTATTAAACAATGCTTTTTTGCCTATGACTACTTTAGTTCAGGAAATTACGGACCCTTCTGAAATCCATAACCCAAATTGTGTGAAGGTAGTATTTTCTGAAACAGGAAAGGCCCTTTATTTTTCTCGCTCTCCCATTCCCTATGATAGAGACAAAATTGGTACTAGGTATTATAAACATATAGGTGTCTATGCCTACCGCAAGATATTTTTAGATAAATATATCAAATTACCAACCACTCCTTTGGAACAAGCTGAGAAACTGGAACAATTACGAGTTCTGGAATGTGGTTATCCTATCCAAGTAATCGTCACCAAACACCAAGTTATTGATATTAACACACCAGAAGATTTAGAAAAGCTGGCCTATCTAGAATAGATAAATTAATAGCCATCAAGACCAAGCCATTCAGGGTGGCTTTCGCCAGTCTTGATTATGCAATCATTGATATCTTGAAAACCATAGCCCTTCAAAATTTTTCAAACTTCAACAAAGTTACAAAAGAATTACAAAAATTTATTAAAAAACATGAATCACAATTGGAAGGTGTGAATTTCCTTAATGCTGTATGTGACAATATAGAAAAGGCGTTCCTTGCAAGTTATCGACCCAGATTGACAGTTGAAGATGCTAAGAAAAAAATTAAAAAATTATTACAGGTTTAAAAATACATAAGTATGTGGATTTCTCCTTCATAAAATATAAGAGCTTGCTAAATTCCTCATCAATAAACTTCCCTGCCTGTCCCCGCCTGCCTGCGGGCAGGCCCGCCTGCCGTCGGGCAGGGGCAGACAGGTTGCCAAAGGTCATTTAGAATTCCGTAAGCTTTTGAAAAAGAAGTAGATAGCCTTCTATTATATCGCTTTTAAACCCACGGCTATTTTTTTAGTGCCTCGTCTATTTTCTTCAGTGTAACTTCGGATAAGCTCCCATAAGTACCTAATATTCGTCTTTTATCTATAGACCTTATATGTAAAAGCAAGACTTTTGATTTTTTAGTCAATCCACCTTCTGGTTGATGGATTAAGACTTCAAAGGGATATATTTTATCTGTCTTTTTTGAAGTTATAGCAGCAACAATAATAACAGGACTATGTTGATTTATAATATCTGGTGATATTACAACAGCTGGCCTTTCGCCTGCTTGCTCCGAACCTTCTACAGGGTCTAATCTGATGCGAACTATATCACCCCTTTTAATTCTCATTTAAATGACCTTTCTACTTCTTCTTCTAAGGGATGATACTCCTTTTCTATTTCTAAATAAATGCTTGCCATTTCTTTACATCCAGTTATTATTTGCTCTCTCAGTCTTTTTCTTTCTCGTTCTTCAATCCATTTTTCTATGATTTTTGAAATTACCTTACTTCTTTCTCTTTTTGGGGTCATATTTTCAAATTTTTGTACAAGAAATTGGGGTAAGGAGTATGTTTTTTTAACCATTTTTTGACCTTCAATAGCCATACAAATCCCCCTCTCAAGTAGTATAATTAGGCTTATTATAAAGTAATAATTAAATTATGGCAAACCTCTAGCCAAAAGGTCATTTAGAATTCCGTGAGCTTTTGAAAAATTAGCATACCTTATTTAAGTATTTAAGAGGGAAAAGGGACAGGTCTTGAATTGTGAATTTCCCTTTATTTTTTTCAATCTTAACAGAGGATTGAAAAAGTCAGATGCATATTATCTTTACCCAACCTGTTCCCTAGTTTAGCACGCTGTTTTCCGAATTTTATCCAAAAAGAGGTCGCGGATTTTGGGATCTAGACTGAATAGATAAGCTTACAGGGTTTGAATTTTTATAAGAATGGGTTAAAAAGAAACCATGCACCATTTTCATTATAAAAATAACAAACTTTATGCGGAAGGTGTGCCATTAACTGAAATAGCAGAAGCAGTAGGCACACCTTGCTATATTTATAGTCAGGCTACTTTAACTCACCATTTCAAGGTGTTTGATAATGCCTTTAGTGATGTCCCTCATCTTACTTGTTATTCGGTAAAAGCCAACAGTAACATTGCCTTGCTGAAACTGTTTGCTTCTTTGGGAGGAGGCGTAGATGTAGTTTCAGGAGGAGAATTATTCCGAGCGTTAAAAGCTGATGTTTCCCCTAAAAAAATTGTTTTTTCTGGTGTAGGGAAGACAGAGGATGAAATCAAAATGGCTTTAGAAGCAGATATTTTAATGTTTAATGTTGAATCAGAAGCAGAATTGGAAACTATTCATGAAATAGCTTCTCACTTAGGCAAAATTGCCCCTATTGCCCTTAGAGTTAATCCCGATATAGACCCTAAAACTCACCCCTATATATCCACAGGATTGAAGAAAAGCAAATTTGGCATAGATATAAAAATTGCAGAACAGCTTTATTTAAAAGCTAATCACATACCTCATATAAGAGTAATAGGTATTGATTGCCATATTGGTTCGCAATTAACTTTGCTTTCTCCCTTCTTGGATGCTCTAGAAAGAATCAAGCTCCTTTACCAAAAACTTGAAGCCCAAGGCTTAAAATTGCAATATCTAGATTTAGGCGGAGGTTTAGGTATTCCTTATGGAGAAGAAATCCCTCCTCATCCCACAGAATATGCCCAGGCAATTAAGGCCGCTGCCCAAGACCTTAACTGTACCTTGATTTTTGAACCAGGAAGGGTTATTGTGGGCAATGCTGGAATATTGCTGACCAAAGTCCTTTATTTAAAACAAGGTAAGGGGAAAACTTTTATCATTGTGGATGCTGCTATGAACGACTTGATTAGACCATCTCTTTACCATGCTCACCATGAGATTAAACCCGTAGAAAAAATGGAAAGACCACTAGTAGTTGCAGATGTGGTGGGACCTATTTGTGAAACAGGAGATTTTTTCGCCCAAGGGAGAAAGATGCCTTTAGTCCAAAGTGGAGACTTATTGGCTATAATGAGTGCTGGCGCCTATGGTTTTGTGATGAGTTCTAACTATAATTCTCGCCCCAGAGTAGCTGAGGTGTTGGTCAATGGAGATAGATATCAAGTAATTCGCAAGCGGGAGTGTTATGAAGATTTAATCAGACTGGAAAAAATCCCAGAGTGGATGGCATGAAAAACATCACATTTTATAAGATGACTGGTAGTGGTAATGACTTTATTCTCATAGATGACATGAAAAAAGTGCTGGATAAAAAACAATTCCCTTTTTTTGCCCATAAACTCTGTCGGCGAACATGGTCGGTTGGGGCGGATGGGTTGATTATCTTACGTCCATCGGATAAAAAAGCAGATTTTAAATGGTATTTCTATAATGCGGACGGGAGTGAGGCAGAAATGTGTGGAAATGGAGGCAGATGTGCAGCACGGTTAGCTCACCTTCTTAGTATTACAGGACAAAAACTTTCTTTTGAAACCAAAGCAGGCATTATTCAGGCTGAGGTAGAACAAAATTTAGTAAAACTGCAATTGCCACCTCCAACTGATTTAGACATGAATATCAAATTGACCATAGAAAACTCAAGTTATACAGTCCATTTCATCAATACTGGTGTGCCTCATACTATTTTTTTAGTCAAAGATTTAGAAAAAGCACCTGTTTTATCTTTAGGCAGAAAGATTCGTTTTCATAGTTATTTTCAGCCTGCAGGAACCAATGTTGATTTTGTTAAAGTGCTTTCTGAAAATGGATTAGAAATTCGGACCTATGAAAGAGGAGTAGAGGGTGAGACATTGGCTTGTGGGACAGGAGCAGTAGCTAGTGCTATTGTGGCTTATAAATTAGGATTGGTTGCATCTCCTGTGAAAATAAAAGTGAGAAGCGGTGAAATACTAGAGGTCTTTTTTTCTCCGACGCTTAAAGAAGTATTCTTAAAAGGAGAAGTGCGTTTGGTATGTAAAGGTAAAATTTGTGAAGAAGCCCTGAAATAAGAAATAATCTAAGGAGGCAAGTATGTTTAAAGGAGCGTTTAGTGCTTTAGTTACACCCTTTAAAAATGGAGAATTTGATGAAGAGAGTTATCGAAATTTGATTGAATGGCAAATAGAACAGGGAATTAATGGTTTGGTGCCAGTAGGCACTACTGGTGAATCAGCCACTTTATCTCATGAAGAACACCGGCAAGTGGTTAAAACTTGTGTGGAAGCAGTTAAAAAAAGGGTGCCAGTTATTGCTGGAGCAGGCTCAAACTGCACCAAAGAATCACTAGAATTGGTAGAATTTGCTAAAGAAGTGGGAGCAGATGCTGCTCTTTTAGTTACTCCCTATTACAACAAACCTACCCAAGAAGGTCTTTATCAACACTATAAAACTATTGCTGAAAAAACAGGATTCCCTTTAGTGCCTTATAATGTGCCTGGACGCACCAGTGTCAATCTCTTACCTAAAACAGTAGCCAGATTAGCAGAGATAAAAAACATTGTGGCCATAAAAGAAGCTTCTGGTTCTCTTAAGCAAATTAGTGAAATCATCTCTCTCTGCGGTGATAAAATTACTGTGCTTTCTGGCGATGACTTTACCTGTTTACCTACATTATCTATTGGAGGGCAGGGGGTGATTTCTGTGGCCAGTAATATTACACCTAAAGAGATGGCCTCTTTGTGTGGTTCTTTCTTTGAAGGCAATCTGAAAAAGGCTCAAGAATTACATTTCAAACTCTTTCCCCTTTTTCAAGCTTTGTTCTTAGAAACTAACCCCATTCCAGTAAAAACCGCCTTAGGCTTAATGGGGATGATTAAACCAGAAATAAGATTACCCTTATGTGAAATGTCTGAGGCAAATTTAGCTAAGTTAAAACAAGTTTTAGTTCAGGTAGGAATAATAAAGGAGTAAAGACATGATTAATACTATCGTTGCTGGAGTGTGTGGTCGTATGGGCTCAACCATCGCTAGGTTAGTTCATGCAGATCAGGAATTGAAACTAATAGGAGGATTCGAACGTCCTGACCATCCTAAAATTGGTGCAGATATAGGAGAAACACTGGGAGTGGGTCCATTGGGAATAAAAGTGGCTTCAGGTCTGGAAGAAATTATTGAACTTGCCGATGTGATTGTAGATTTTACTTATCACACTGCTTCTTTGGAACACTTAAGAATTGCCAGCAAATATGACAAACCTGTAGTTGTTGGCACTACTGGTTTCACTCCAGAGGAAATGGCAGAGATAAAGTCCATGGCAGATAAAATAAAATGTGTTTTGAGCCCCAATATGAGTGTAGGAGTGAATTTATTGTTTAAAATAGTGCCCCAAATTGCCAGGGTGTTAGGAGAAGGCTATGATATAGAAATTGTGGAGATGCATCACCGCATGAAAAAAGATGCACCCAGTGGCACGGCCATGAAGTTAGCCAGCCTGATTGCCGAAACGATGAACAGGGATCTAGAAAAGGTGGGTATTTATGGTCGTAAAGGAATAGTAGGAGAAAGAAAACCACAAGAAATAGGGGTGCTTGCCTTGCGAGGTGGTGATGTAGTAGGAGAACATACCATTTATTTCGCCGGTTTAGGTGAGAGAATTGAAATTACCCATCGTGCTTCTTCACGTGAAACTTTTGCTAGAGGGGCATTACGGGCAGTTAAATGGATTGTAACCCAGGAACAAAATGGTATTTATGATGTGTTAGATGTGTTGGGATTAAAATAAACAGGAGGCACAGCAAAAATCTATTAATGAGGAAATGATAATGCATTTTTCTTATGCACAACGTCTTCAACAATTACCTCCCTATCTCTTTGCAGAAATAGATAGGTTAAAAGCAGAAGCTACAGCTAAAGGTGTGGATGTCATTGACTTAGGGGTAGGCGACCCTGATATACCCACTCCTTCCCATATTGTAGAAATTTTGAAAAAAGCAGCAGAGAAACCAGAAAATCATCGTTATCCTAGTTATACAGGTATGCTGAGATTTAGAAAGGCGGTAGCTGATTGGTATGAGAGGAGATTTAATGTTAAATTAGACCCTGAAAAGGAAATATTAGCCCTCATCGGTTCAAAGGAAGGAATTGCTCACTTACCCTTAGCCTTTATTAACCCTGGAGATATAGCCTTAGTGCCCTCGCCTGCTTATCCGGTATATCATATTGGAGTGCTTTTTGCTGGTGGTAAATCTTATTTTATGCCCCTTATTGAAAAAAATGATTTTTTACCAGATTTAGAGAAAATTCCTCGTGATATTGCCTCTCAGGCAAAAATTATGTTTCTAAATTATCCTAACAATCCTACCGCAGCCGTAGCCGAAGAGGAATTTTTTAAAAGAGTCATTTTTTTCGCTAAAAAATATGAAATTATGGTCTGTCATGATGCTGCCTATACAGAGTTATATTATGATGGTCATAAACCATTAAGTTTTTTATCCCTTAAAGAAGCAAAAGAATGTGGCATAGAAATTCACTCTCTTTCTAAAACCTTTAATATGACCGGCTGGCGAATAGGTTTTGCTGTAGGTCATCCAAAACTCATTGCTGGTCTGGGAAAAGTAAAAAGTAATATAGACTCAGGTGTGTTTCAAGCCATCCAAGAGGCAGGTATAGCTGCCCTCAATAGTAAAGAAAAAATAGTAGAGAAAAATCGGCAGATTTTTAAAAAAAGACGAGATATAATGGCTAATGGTTTAAAGGAACTTGGGTTTGAATTAACCATACCCAAGGCTACTTTTTATCTATGGGTAAAAGTGCCTAAAAATTATACTTCTATGGAATTCTGCCAATTTTTGTTAAAAAAAATAGGCATAGTGGTTACTCCAGGTATTGGGTTTGGTGAGCCAGGTGAAGGTTTTTTCCGAATGTCTTTGACTATATCTGAAGAAAAAATTTATGAAGCATTAGCCAGATTGGAAAAATGCATAAAGTATTTGTAGGTATAGGGTCAAACTTAGGAGATAAAAAGAGCTATTGCAAACGGGCTCTTGCTTTTCTTAATATCTTACCTCAGACAAAAATAAAGCGGTGTTCTTCTTTTTATTTAACAGAACCAGTAAAGGAAAAAAACCAGCCCTGGTTTCTCAATTTAGTTGTATTACTTCAAACAGATTTGGGATATCAACAGCTTTTTTTTTGGTTGAAACATATTGAAAATATTCTAGGCCGCTTTCCCACTTGGGAAAAAGGCCCACGAATTATTGATTTAGACCTTTTATTATATGATGATTTAATTATTAACTCCCCTAATTTAATTATTCCTCATCCTCAATTTCATAAAAGAGGATTTGTCCTGGCTCCATTGGCTGAAATTGCCCAAGAAGAAATACACCCTTTATTAAAACAAAGTTTCAAGCAACTTTGGGCAAACCATAAATTTAAAGAATGGGTGATTAGATTGAAATGAGGCTAATTTTTTATACTTTAGTGATTTTTGCCATATACTGGCTGATAAGAAGTCTTTTAAAGCCCAAGCCAAAGAAGAAAATTAATTCCCAATTGCCTCCACAAATTGAAGATGAATTAGTAAAGGACCCTATGTGTGGGATTTATATTCCCAAACAAAAGGCCATTACAGCAAAAATTGGAGGAAAAGTTTATTATTTCTGTTCACAAAGGTGTAAGGAAGAATACACCAAACAACAGGAGGTGAAAAAATGAAGTTTTTTGTAGATACTGCTAATGTGGATGAAATTAAACAGGCAAAGGAAATGGGCATGGCAGATGGAGTAACTACTAATCCTACGCTAGTAGCCCGCGAAAAAAGACCCTTTCGTCCCTTAATTGAGGAAATCTGTCATATAGTAGAAGGTCCTGTTAGTGCAGAAGTAATAAGCCAAGAGGCTCAAGGAATGGTAAAGGAGGCAGAAGATTTAGTAAAAATTGCCCCAAATATAGCCATAAAAATTCCCATGACCGTAGAAGGTCTCAAGGCCACAAAAATCCTTTCTGAAAAAGGTATCCGTGTAAACATGACTCTTGTTTTTTCCCCTTTACAGGCCTTACTGGCTGCCAAAGCAGGAGCCAGTTTTGTCAGTCCGTTTGTAGGTCGTTTAGATGACATCGCCCATGATGGTATGAAGCTAGTGGAACAGATTGTAACTATTTATGAAAATTATGATTTTGCTACAGAAATTATTGTAGCCAGTGTGAGACATCCCCTCCATGTGCTTCAAGCAGCCTTATTAGGAGCAGATATTGCCACTATTCCTTTTAAGGTGATAAAACAATTGGCAAAGCATCCTCTAACAGACATTGGACTTAAGAGGTTTTTAGATGATTGGCAAAAAGTGGCTGATAAGCTTTTATAGCCTGCTTTTTTTCTGTATATTTACTGCATCCTTAGGTTGGTGTGGAATTTATGTATATAAAGACAAAAATGGAGTTTTGCATTTTACCGATACCCCTCGCCATCATGGGTATCGGTCATTCTTTAAAACCCCTAAAAGTTTTTATTGGAGATACAAGATATCTGATAAGTTAATAAACAAAATCGCTCAAAAATATGAATTGGCTCCTGCCTTGCTTAAGGCCATTATTAAGGTAGAATCAGATTTTGACCATGCAGCCATTTCCAAAGCAGGGGCAATGGGTCTTATGCAACTTATGCCTGAAACAGCAAGAGAAATGGGAGTAAAAAATCCTTTCTCGCCTGAAGAAAATATTGAAGGAGGAGCGCGGTATTTAAGACAACTTCTAAATCAATTTCAAGGCAACCTCTCCCATGCCCTTGCGGCTTACTTTGTGGGTCCTACTGCATTCTCACAAACAGGTTATACACCCGAAATAAAGACTTATGTAGACCGGGTATTACGTTATTATCAATATTATCTTCCATAAATTATGACTAAAATCAGCACATTGGCCAATCACCTGACATTATTGCGTTTGGCAGCCATTCCTGTTTTACTTATTTTGCTTTCTTTTCCCCAAAAATTGCCATCTTTTTTGGCTGCTCTTATTTTTCTGTTAGCTTCTTTAACTGATTTTTTGGATGGTTTTTTTGCGCGGAGAAAAAAACAGGTTACCACTTTAGGAAAACTTTTAGACCCCCTAGCAGACAAACTCTTAATTACCGCAGCTTTAATCATGCTTATCCCCCTCAAAAGAGTCCCTGCCTGGATGGCATTTTTGATCATTGCCCGGGAAATCGCTGTTACAGGTTTAAGAAACATCCTCTCAGGAAGGGGAATTGTCCTTAGTGCAAGTCCATGGGGTAAGGGGAAATTAACCTTTCAAGTAATCTCCATTTTTTGTCTAATCCTCCATTATCCTCACTGGGGAATCAACTTTCATTTATTAGGAATAGTTATTTTGTGGATTGCCCTTTTTCTTACCCTTTGGTCAGGACTTAATTATTTTATAAAATATGTTAACTATCTTTCAGAGTAGAAATAATATTGATGGAACTGGAATTTGAAAAAACTCGCAGACAGCATATAATTGACCTATTGCAGCTTAAAAGCTGGTCTGTTTATGAATTGGCTAAAGAACTTGATGTAGAAGTTAACACAGTAGTAAATGACTTAGAACATATTAAAAGGTCTATTTCTTTTCCTTACAAAATGAACATATTTCCGCCAGAATGCACTAACTGTGGCTTTAAATTCAAAGATAGGTCTAAATTTACCAAGCCATCACGTTGTCCCAGATGCAAAGGGGAACGAATAATCCCTCTTATGGTAAAGATTGACTTTGTTAAAAGCACAAAGAGGCAATAAAATTCAATATGGCTCAACAACATAAATCTAAGCTTATTTTTGTAGTCCATGAACACCATGCTACTCATTTACATTATGACTTTCGTCTGGAAATACAAGGTGTCTTGAAATCTTGGGTAATTCCCAAGGGTCCTTCAATGAATCCTTCAGACAAAAGATTAGCCATTATGGTAGAAGACCATTTACTAGAATATGGAGAATTTGAGGGAATTATCCCTGAAGGTCACTATGGGGCTGGGGTAGTAATAATCTGGGATAAGGGTTATTACTTCTCCCTTGGGAATAAAACGCCAGAAGAACAACTCAGGAATGGTAAGATTGAATTTATCTTACATGGGAAAAAATTAAAAGGCGGTTTTTCCTTATTCCAGCTCAAAAAAGGGGGAAAGCAATGGCTACTTATTAAAAAACAAGATAAATATGGAGATAAAAAATGGAAAATAAAGCTTGCTTTAACCGCTCAGAAAAAAAGAGGACTTAAGGCAAAAATACCTCTTTGTATTAAGTAATTGAGAGGATTTTGGGCTAATTTTTCCCTTGCCAAAAAAGATTTTTTATGATAGGAGATTGACAAATAATTTACATAAATTTATATTGAAGTTCTAATCAAAAAGGAGGTTTTACTATGACCAAGGCTGAATTAGTATCAAGATTGGCAAGCAAGACAGGGGCAAAAAAAGTTGACGTAGAAAAAATTCTTACAGCCTTTTTAGAAGAAGCCAAAGAAATTCTTAAAACAGAGAAGAAGCTTACTCTTACCTCTTTTGGTACCTTTCGGGTAGTAGAGAGAGCAGCACGGGCAGGTAGAAATCCACAAACTGGCAAACCCATCAAAATTCCTGCTACTAAAGTAGTCCGTTTTAAGCCAGGAAAAGAGTTAAAAACAATGTTTTAAGGGGGATTTTCTCCTCCAAATTATAAGGCGTTTATTAAATAATAAAAACAGAGGCAAAGATACTATCTATCTCCAAATTTAGCGTTAAAATGAGAAAACGAAATTGTGGATAGTGCTTAATAAAAAGCCTAGTATGCAATTATAAAGAACATCTAAATCCGTGATTGCTCTAAAAGAAATCCTATAAGTATGGCAAAATAAGACAATTTTTAAAAAACATATTCAGCTAAAAGGTGGCCATGTTAAAGTTTCCATATTAAGACATTTTATTACTTTACCAAACCTGTTTTCTAGCTTAGCACGCCGTTTTCCGTTTTACTTCGCACCCTTTGGGCTTATGGCTCTGACAGCGCTTCGCAGCGTGCTCCTGAAAATTAAGGTTGGTGAGGAGGAGTTTTGTGAGCCAAATATTCCTTAACTAACTTAATGGCACAATATTTTCCACACATAGTACAAACATCGCTAATTTTTGGTGTACTTGTTTCTCTATAATATCTTGCCTTTTCTGGATCAATAGAAGATTCTATCTGTGTCTTCCAATCAAGTCTTCCTCTTGCTTCTGCCATCTTTTTGTCTTTTTCCCAGGCTTTTTTATCTCCTCTGGCCAGATCCGCAACATGAGCAGCAATCTTGGCTCCAATAACTCCTTCTCTTACATCTTCCACAGTAGGTAAACGCAAGTGCTCAGCTGGGGTAACATAACAAAGAAAATCGGCTCCTGCCCAAGCAGCTATAGCCCCACCAATGGCTGCAGCAATATGGTCATAACCAGAGGCAATATCTGTCACTAATGGTCCCAAGACATAAAAAGGCGCTCCTTTACATAATTTCTTCTCTAAAAGCACATTGGCCTCAACTTGATCCAGTGGAACATGACCGGGTCCTTCTATCATTACCTGCACCCCTGCTTCCCATGCCCTTTGAGCCAGTTCTCCTAAAAGAACTAATTCTTGAATTTGAGCCCTGTCTGTAGCATCAGCTAAGGAGCCTGGCCTCAAACCATCTCCCAAACTTAAAGTAATATCGTATTTCTGGGCAATCTCTAAAAGTCTATCATAGTGGTCATAAAGCGGATTTTCCTTCCCATGATAAAGCATCCAGGTAGTGAGAAATGCTCCACCACGGCTTACAATGTTTGTTAACCTTCCCTGTCTTTTCAACCTTTCTAAAGATTGCAAGGTTACTCCACAATGCACAGTCATAAAATCAACTCCCTCTTGGGCCTGTCTTTCAATCACAGAAAAAATATGGTCTACAGTCATATGCACAATCCCACCTTTTTTATGAACCATTTCTATAGCAGCCTGATAAATAGGCACTGTTCCAAAGGGTATAGGGGATCTTTTTAATAATGTTTTACGAATTTCCTCTAAATTGCCGCCAGTGCTTAAATCCATAACTGCGTCTGTACCTACTTTGATGGCCACTTCTAATTTTTTAACCTCTTCCTCTAAATTTATATAATCTGAAGAGGTGCCAATGTTAGTATTCACCTTTACAGTCAGACCTTCACCTATACCTACTGCTCTTTTTAAAACCTTATTCTTATTAGCTGGAATAACCACCTTACCTTCAGCAATCTTTTCTGCCAGAGTTTGCACAGACATATTCTCATAATCAGCTACTGCTTTCATCTCAGATGTCATTATGCCTTTTCTGGCCAAAATCAACTGAGTTTCACGCATACTTAAAAACCTCCATGGCTAGCTTAATCACTTTTTGAGCCACCTCTTCTGGATGCTTTCCTAAAACTCTAATTATCGCTTCCTTACCAATATCTCCTTTATCATAAACTAAATCTGGCAAACTGCCAAATTGCCTAATGGCCCTTTCTGTAATCCAAGGCAAACTCAGTCCTTCTACAGACTTTATCTCTGAAGGCTCATCCTTTCTAACTATCTCCTGAATCTTATATCCTAATTTTTCCGCTTTTTTAATAAAATCATCCCTATACTTAATATTCATGGCCGAACGATATTCTCTATCAAATTCCATGGCCTTTAAAACTACACTAGCCATATGCTGAGAAACGCCAAACTCAGGTGGCCCACAGGTAACAATTTTTTCCTTTACAACACTCAGCCTACCAGAAAAACCTGCCACCTGGTCATAAGTCTTGGCATAAGGAAGGGCATAAACCAAATTACTTCTTACCTCTGGCACAAACGGGCTAACATAAGGTGCCTCTTGCAAACGATTTAAAGCCCTTTTTAAAGCACTAATAACTTCATACTTGGCTATTTCTTGTTCTACCCAAGCATAAGGATGAGAAAGCAAATTACCTTTACCTACTGACAATGCACCTTCTATAGCCAAAGTAATGAATTTTTTGGCTTTTCCCACAGCTTCAGGCAAAGATAAACCTTTGGCCAAAAAGGTAGCAATAGCACTACTTAATACACAACCTGTGCCATGCACTGGTTTTAATTGTCTCTTTGTTACCTCCCAGATATAAAAATCACTTCCATCAAATAACACATCTGTGGCTGTCTTAAGCTCTCCACCTTTTACTAAAATCGCTTTTGCTCCAAAGTTTTTTAACTTTTTAGCAGCTTCTTTCATCTCTTCTAAACTTTCAGGTTTTTTCCCCAGAAAAACCTCTATTTCATCCAAATTGGGAGTTATTAATTCAGCTAAAGGAAAAAGCTTTACCAAAGCTTCAGTTGCCTTATTCAAAATAAACCCTTTTTTAGCTCTTATAACCGGATCAATTACAATATGGGGTAAATGGTGCTGAGAAAGCCGCTCTCCTATAAAATTAACCATCTCTGCATTAGGCAACATTCCTATCTTCACTGCATCAATGGAAAAATCTGAAAATAATCTATCCAATTGCTGTTTTACAATCTTTTTTTCTACAACATAACTTGCTTCAACACCTTGAGTATCCTGAACGGTAAGAGCTGTTGCCACAGTGAGTCCCACTTCCCCCAAAACAGTAATGGTCTTCAAATCTGCCTGTAGACCTGCCCCACCTGTAGGGTCAAAACCAGCAATAACTAGAATAATCGCCATATATACTAAAATTAACTTGGCCTCTGTAAGTTGTCAATTGCATAAATTGTAGTTCTTGGTTAAAAATAAAATATGTTTACCTATTACCCTACAATTTTTCGACATCTTTTGAAAGAAATTTTTACTTATTTCATATTTACTTTTATTATTTTTGTATTTCTCTTTCAGATAGGAAAGGTTTTTGAGCTTACTCGTCTTATTGTTATTCATCACATAAGCTTTAGCACTATTGTAAAACTCCTAATCTACACCCTACCCTTTTTCTTATCCTATATCATCCCTGTTTCAGCTCTATTTAGCACTTTACTCACCTTTTGCCGATTTACTCAAGATAAAGAATTTATGGCATTAAAAGCATCTGGAATAAGCTCAAAAGCCTTCTTACCTCTGTTAACTGGCTTTGCCTTCTTTTGTCTAATCCTAACAGCACTTGCCACTACGCTTGGCATTCCATGGGGAAGTGGAGTAGCAAGAAACTTAACTTTTTCTCTAACATCTCAGAAGGCAGAAGTTGCTTTAAAACCAGGAGTCTTCAACTCTCTACCCGGAGTAGTTCTCTATGCAGAAAAGATAGAAAATGGGCACTTGCAAAACATTTTTCTTTATTCTGAAAAAAAGGCTTATCCAGGAGAAACAATTATAGCTCAAAAAGGGAATATTCTGCATCAAAAAAATAAAGTAATCTTTCAATTCCAGAATGGTTGTATCTGCAGAGCACCCAAAAGAGAAAAAGATTTAGTTACAGGTTTTTTGACCTATCAAAATTACAATTATATTTTAGAAATTCCTTCCCATTTAGGAAAGAGAAAAAAACATCCTAAAGAATATCCACCCTGGGAATTATGGAAAAAGATTAAAACCTATAAAAAGGAAAAAAAAGACTCTACTAGTCTCATCCTGGCATTTCATAAAAAAATTAGTGTTCCTGTAGGGGCATTTATTTTTGTATTCTTAGGAGCGGTTTTAGGATTAAGAGAAGAAACTAAAAAATCTTTGGGAGGTATCTCATTGGGCCTAATTCTCTTTACTTTGTATCAGGCTCTTTTTATAGCAGGTAAAAATTTAGCTAAGGCCCATGTCATCCCAGCACATTTGAGTTTCTGGCTTCCCAACTTAATATTTGGTGGAATTACTATTTACTTGTGGTGTAGAAAAATAAATGATTAAAATTATAGATAAATATATCACTAAAAGCTTTTTAAAAGCTTTTAGTTTCTTAATTATTGCCGGTGTTAGCATCTATTTTATATTTGATTTTTTCGAAAAAATAGATAATTTTATAAACGCATCTGTTCCCCAAAAATTTATCTTTGCCTACTTTCTCTTTTCCCTTCCCAAAGTTATCACTCAAGTATTACCCACTGCTTGCTTACTTGGGGCCCTTATTAGCCTGACATTTCTAAAAAAACACAATGAATTAACTGCTATGCAAGCCTCAGGAATAAGTCCCTATGGTATAAGCGCATCTTATTTCATGATAGGTCTGTTAATCTGTTTAGGATTTTTTTTATTTAACGAAATAATTGTTCCTAAAGCTCAGACTAAAGCAAATAATATATGGCTTGTTCAAGTGAGAAAAAAAACACCCAAAGGAGGGTATTTTCAAGAAAGAATCTGGCTAAAAGGCGAAAAAAATATCTATCAAATAAATGCTATAAACTTAAAGACAAAAACCATGTTTGGCATCACTATTTATTTTTTTACACCACAATTTCAACTTGAACAAAGACTTGATGCCAGACAAGCAATATGGGATGAGAAGAATAAAGTTTGGATATTTTATGAT
This sequence comes from Candidatus Desulfofervidus auxilii, assembly GCF_001577525.1. Classification (GTDB taxonomy): domain Bacteria; phylum Desulfobacterota; class Desulfofervidia; order Desulfofervidales; family Desulfofervidaceae; genus Desulfofervidus; species Desulfofervidus auxilii. The sequence continues at coordinate 264,859 of NZ_CP013015.1, forward strand.
GGAGTAGAACAAAAATTAATTCCTTATCAAGAAACTAAGAGCTTCCAAAAAAAGGTATTTCGTCTTAAAGAAACACTGGAGGATTTTCAATTTTTAGAAGCAGACTACCAACGATTAAACATCTGGCAATTAAAAAAATACATTACTCAAATAAGCTCTCAAGGATATGACCCTACGGTCTATACTGTAGATTTCTGGCAAAGAACAGCTACACCTCTGACCCCGCTAATTTTCATTGTTTTTGCTATCTCCCTGGTTTTTAAGGGAAAAGAAACAAAAGTGAGTTTTGTTTTTAGCTTAGGTCTCATTATTTCTTTCATTTTCTGGGTAATCCAAGCCCTCTCAATTGCCCTTGGTAAAGGAGGATACCTAAATCCTTTTTTAGCAGCCTGGTTACCAAATATCTTCTTTGGGATTTGGGGAATAATAATGTTGCGTTACTTAAATGAATAAAAACCCGGCAGCTACCTACTTTCCCACGGAGGAATCTCCGCAGTATCATCGGCCTTGGAGGGCTTAACTTCCGAGTTCGGAATGGGATCGGGTGTGGCCCCTCCAGTATTGCCACCGGGAATGGATTTATAAACTTAGAATATGAAAGACACATTTAATTTCTTGTAGCCAAGTCACACGGCCGATTAGTACCGGTCAGCTTCACCCATTGCTGAGCTTCCACCTCCGGCCTATCAACCTCGTAGTCTCCGAGGGGCCTTCAGGGATAGCCCTTTCGGACTATCACGGGAGACCTCATCTTAGGGTGGGCTTCCCGCTTAGATGCCTTCAGCGGTTATCCCGTCCGTACATAGCTACCCGGCACTGCTCCTGGCGGAACAACCGGAACACCAGAGGTACGTCCCTCTCGGTCCTCTCGTACTAGAGAGGGCTCCCTTCAAGTCTCCTGCGCCCGCGGCAGATAGGGACCAAACTGTCTCGCGACGTTTTAAACCCAGCTCACGTACCCCTTTAACGGGCGAACAGCCCGACCCTTGGGACCTTCTCCAGCCCCAGGATGGGATGAGCCGACATCGAGGTGCCAAACCTCCCCGTCGATGTGGACTCTTGGGGGAGATAAGCCTGTTATCCCCGGCGTACCTTTTATCCGATGAGCGACGGCCCTTCCATACGGAACCGCCGGATCACTAAGGCCTGCTTTCGCACCTGCTCGGCTTGTGGGCCTCACAGTCAAGCCTCCTTATGCCTTTACACTCAACGGCGGGTTTCCAATCCGCCTGAGGAGACCTTTGCGCGCCTCCGTTACCTTTTAGGAGGCGACCGCCCCAGTCAAACTACCCACCTAACACTGTCCCTAAACCGGATTACGGCTCAAGGTTAGGACTCTAGACTATGAAGGGTGGTATTTCAAGGATGGCTCCACGGGAACTGGCGTCCCCGCTTCTTAGCCTCCCACCTATCCTACACATCATAGCCCAAAATCCAATGTTAGGCTGTAGTTAAGGTGCACGGGGTCTTTCCGTCTGGCCGCGGGTAGATCGCATCTTCGCGACCACTACAATTTCACCGGGTCCCTGGTCGAGACAGCGCGGCGATCGTTACGCCATTCATGCAGGTCGGAACTTACCCGACAAGGAATTTCGCTACCTTAGGACCGTTATAGTTACGGCCGCCGTTTACCGGGGCTTCGGTTCAGAGCTTCGCCTCCAAGGAAGCTAACCCTTCCCCTTCACCTTCCGGCACCGGGCAGGCGTCAGACCCTATACATCGTCTTGCGACTTAGCAGAGTCCTGTGTTTTTAGTAAACAGTCGCCACCGCCTCTTCGCTGCAACCCTCTCGGGCTCCAGGAGTAAATCCCTTCACCCTAACAGGGCACACCTTCTCCCGAAGTTACGGTGCCAATTTGCCGAGTTCCTTGACCAGGGTTCTCCCGAGCGCCTTGGGACACTTATCCCCGCCTACCTGTGTCGGTTTGCGGTACGGTCACCAGAGTAACTCCCTAGAGGCTTTTCTTGGCAGTATAGGCTCATCCACTTTATGGCCCGAAGGCCTCGTACTCGGCTCTCGGCGTTAATGGAAGGACGGATTTGCCTATCCTTCCCGCCTACTACCTTAAACCAGGACATCCAACACCTGGCTGGACTACCTTCCTGCGTCCCCCCATCGGTAATAACGCTACTCTGGTGGGGCAGGAATATTAACCTGCTTTCCATCACCTACGCCTTTCGGCCTTGGCTTAGGGACCGCCTAACCCTGGGCAGACGAGCTTTACCCAGGAAACCTTAGGCTTACGGCGAGGGAGATTCTCACTCCCTTTATCGTTACTCATGCCAGCATTATCACTTCCAGCACCTCCACCTG
>NZ_CP013015.1:272172-326589 GCF_001577525.1 Candidatus Desulfofervidus auxilii
GCTGCCAAAACAAATTCCCTTTCTTTCAAACTTAAGAATTCAGCCCTGACCAGGCGGGCTACACCCATCCAACTGGTTAAACCGATTACTACCATGATGTTCCAAATATTGGGTTCTAAAAAAGTGACTACTGCTAAAATGAGAAAAAAACTGGGAAAACAAAGCATGATATCTACTAAACGCATAATTATGGTGTCTACAAAATGGCCATAATAGCCGGCCAATGCCCCTAAAAAAGTCCCAATAAAAGTAGCAATTCCTACTGCTACAAAACCTACTAACAGAGAGATCCTAGCCCCATAGATTAGGCGGGAAAGGACATCTCTGCCTAATGTGTCTGTGCCTAAAGGATGAGAAAACGAAGGAGGTAAGAGCACGGCCTTCACATTTATGGCTAAGGGGTCATAAGGTGCAACCCAAGGGGCCAACCAAGAAGCTAGAAACAATATCAAAAGAAAAATAGCAGCAGCTACCCCTAGTTTATTATTTAAAAATCGTTCTAAAAAACGGGACCACATCTATCCTACCCTAATCCTGGGGTCTACTAAGGCATAGCTAATATCCGCTAAAAGATTTCCTAATAGGGTTAAGACTGCTCCAATAACCAAACAACCCATAATAGTAGGATAATCTCTAGACATTACACTGAGATAAAACAATTGTCCCATTCCAGGAATGGCAAATATAGATTCAAAGATCACACTTCCCCCAATGAGGCCTGGCACAGAAAGCCCCAAGATAGTTACTACTGGCAATAAGGCATTTTTAAGGGCATGTTTATAGATCACCACTCTTTCTGGTAACCCTTTGGCCCTGGCTGTTAGTACATAGTCCTGTCTGATCACCTCTAACATACTGGAACGAACAAATCGAGATAGACCGGCCAGACCACCAAAGGCAGAAACAAACACAGGTAAAATCAGATGCTTAGCAATATCTCCAGATTTTTCTAGGATACTCATACTTTCATAATTCAGAGATTTAAGTCCCGAAAGGGGAAGCCACCCCAGTTTAATACCAAAGAGCATCATAAGTAATAAGGCCAGCCAAAATCCAGGGGTAGCATATCCAATGAATACAAAGATGGTGGTAATTTTATCAAAAAAACGGTTGTGTCTAACAGCAGCCATTACTCCTAAAGGAATGGCTATAATAAAGATAAAAAACATGGCCAAAACATTTATACCTACAGTAATAGGCAATCTTTCTTTTATTTTATCCCATACTGGACGAGCATCCGGCGCAAAACTCCGGCCAAAATCCAAGTGAGCCAACTTCTTCAACCACATCCAATATTGGATATAAAGGGGTTTATCTAAACTATATAATTTTATTAACCTTTGGCGAAATTCAGGAGAGACCTTAGGATTGAATTGAGTATAAATATCCGTAGGACTCCCGGGGGTAAGGTGGATTACCGCAAATGAAATAAGGGTAATCCCCAAAAGTAAGGGAATCATAAAAAACAATCGTCTTAGAAAATAGGCCAACATTTTTTAATATTTTTACACCAAAAATTTCCTACTTTTTTTCTAAAAATAAAGGCTGTAGACCTAGATTTAAGCATAGCTCGGAGATTTTTCAAGGGAACAAATATTCCACTTTCTCCTCCCTGATGCAGTCCAATCTCTATGATTCTCACTATAAGTACACCACAAATGTCCCCAGTATAGGCCAACCCTCCTTCATACACCCTTGCTGCCTGTTGAAGCCAAGAAGGTAAAATAGGAGGTATAACGCAGGGTGAAGGGGGTGGTGTTTCCCACAGGGGTGGTCTTTGTCGTAACCTATTCACCCAGGTAGCGGTTTTATCTACTATTTCTAAACAAATCCGCTTTCTTTTTATAAATTTCTTCATAGCATAAGGATGCCAATCAAAAACACCTACTAATTCCCGACAAAGAGAACTCCCAAAGTAACTCTCAAATTGTCTCTTTAACACCCTTACTGCCAACAAACTCGCAGGATATGGCAACAAGATGCCCAGAGCAAGAGCAGCCCCTAATAGTGTCCCACAGGTTAAACGCAAACCGCCCAAACCTGCCCCAAAACCACTACAGGCCTTAAGGGAAAGACGCATTTTTTCTTTAGGTAGACTCACACTGGCCCTAAATACCGCCTGGCTTCAGGTAAAACCCAGGCGTAAATAGTGTCTGGCAGCCTGCCCAGCTAAATCCATTTACTTCCTTCATAGCTAAAGGTTTATTAGTGATAACAACATACTTCCGCCTTTGTCCTACCACAAAATACTTTTTACCTATAAATTCACACAAGTGTTTTTTAGAAATAAGGCAAAAGATACGCCTGTTTTCTTCCCACCATTGCCAAAAAGTTTGATGGTCAATGAGCAATTTTTTATAATTCTCATTGTCTTCAAACTGGGTCTCTCGAGGTATATCTACCAAAACAGTGGGTCTTTTGACATAAAAAGGCAAACTGCGTAAGTAGATCTTGTATTGCACTATTATATCTGCTGGCTTTGCCAAACAATAAATAACTTTTCCCAGACTTTTATAGGTATTGATAGGTAATTTGTCTCCATACCATAAAAGTGGATGAAAGAAGGCATTACTTAAAGCTAAAACAGCAATAAAATGTAGTGAATGATGCTTAAGATATTTAGCTATAAGAAACAAAATAGTAATTCCTCCTAAGACAAACACCTCTCCCCACCAAAGAGATTTTAATTGCTGCCATTCAATTACATTACCCGTGCCTCTATATAAAGAAAGGGCCATTACCAATGCCCCTAAAGTAAGGATAAAACAGATTATAATCATGAAAATTAATATTATTTTTGAAGAATTTGATGGATTAGAAAAAACCTCACTCCACCATTTACCTCCTAAAATGGCCAAAGGAGGTAGGCAGGGAAGGATATAAAAAGGCAATTTTGTCTTCATAAGACTAAAAAGGATAAAAGGGACTATCGCCCATAACAAAAAGAAAAATTTTTCTTTATTTAAATTATAAATAGCCTGAATAAAACTGGGTAAAAGATAAAATGTCCAAGGAAAGGTAAGAGCAGGCAAAAGTGGAAAATAATAATACCACGGATGAGGATGACCCATACCTTCAGACCCAATTCTTGAGAAAAATTGGGCCTTAACAAAATAGGTAATAAGCCCTTTATGATGCACACATACCCATCCATACCAAGGCAGGGCAATGAGACAAAACAATATTATCCCTTTACCTATTTGGGCATTTCTTAAACGCTGAAGCTGTCTGGTTAAAGCAAGATACAATAGACAAGTGACTCCCACTAAAATCGGCCCAACAGGGCCTTTTACCAAGGCACTAACCCCTAAGACAGCCCAACCCCAGAGTAATGAATGCCCAAATCTTTCCCAGCGTAAAAAGCAATACATAGCTAAGGTGATAAAAAATAAAAGATAAAGGTCTGTTGAAACCACATGAGTTACAGCAAAAAAGCCTAACATACTTATTAAAATTAAACTGCTAAAAGTGCCTACTTTTTCGTCAAAACAAATACGGGCGAGCAGAAAAACTATTATAATAGTAAACAAGCCAAACACTCCCAGAAAAAACCTAGCCCCCCATTCATTCTCTCCCAGTATTTTATAGCCCAAGGCAGTAACCCAATAAGTAAAAGGTGGTTTATGAAAGTGTTTGATAAAATTGAGGTGAGGGATGAAAAAATCATGGGTCTTTACCATTTCCCATGCAATCTCTGCATAACGGGCATCAGTAGTTTCTAATAACCCATAGCTACCCAGGTGAAAGAACAAAAAATAACAGGCAATAGTGAATAAAAGTAATCCATAACAAAACTTTTTCATGAAGTTTCACCTTTAAAGAGCATTAGGTTGCGAATATAAATAACACAATTAAGGGATTGACCTAGCATAAATACGGGGTCTTTTAAGTGCAAGGCATAAACAAATAATAGACTGCTACCTATAAGAGAAAGATACCAAAAGACCTTGGGAACAGTACTGCGTTTTTTTCTCTCTGAAACAATCCATTGAACAATAAATCTAGAGGCAAAAACCGCCTGGGCAAAAAAGCCCAGAATTAGCCAGCCAGTAAGAGAGACTTGGAAATTCCCTAAAGAAATATTCCAATTCATGCAATGCTCCTTAAAAATTTAGTTTTAGCCAGACTTTGCAATATAAAGAAAATAAACTACATTGACAAGGTTTATTTGAGCTGATAGAAAACAAAATAATGGAGATTTCTATTGTTATTCCTGTATATAATGAAGAACAGGCCTTACCAAAACTCTATAATTCATTAAAAAAGGTATTGGAATCCCTTCAAAAAAAATACGAAATAATTTTGGTAGATGATGGTAGTACAGATAGAACATGGGAAGTGCTTTCCGTCCTACGAGCAAAAGATGATTCTTTAAAAATTATCCGATTTACTCGAAATTTTGGTCAGACGGCGGCCATAGCGGCTGGTTTTTACCATGCCCAGGGAGAAGTTATTATTGCTATGGATGCAGACTTACAAAATGACCCTGTGGATATTCCTTATTTTTTAAGTAAAATAGAGGAAGGTTATGATTTGGTCAGTGGCTGGCGCAAGAACCGTAAAGATAGTTTAAAACGCAAATTTCCTTCCTGGATAGCTAATTGGTTGATTGGCAAAATTACAGGAGTAAAAATCCATGATTATGGTTGTTCTTTAAAGGCCTATCGTTCTTGGGTGGCAAAAAATCTCCATCTTTATGGGGAGATGCACCGTTTTATTCCTGCCCTGGCTGCCTGGTCAGGAGCCAAAATTACAGAAATTCCTGTAAGACATCACCCTAGACAATTTGGTAAGACAAAGTATGGACTTTCTCGCACCTTTAAGGTTATTCTGGACTTGATTACCGTCAAATTTTTGCTTTCTTATGCTACTAAGCCACTTCATTTTTTTGGACTACCAGGCTTGTGCTCTTTGGTAACAGGTCTGGCTATTTGCCTTTATCTCAGCTTTTTAAAAATATTCTTTCATGCCCAATTGGCACAAAGGCCTTTATTACTGCTGGGGGTTTTACTTCTTTTTATTGGTGTCCAATTTATCAGTCTGGGATTACTAGCAGAAATGAATATGCGGATTTATCATGAAACACAAAAAAAACCTATCTATGTAATTCGGGAAATACGATAATGAAAAAACTCAAAGATACCCTGAATAATAAAGTTTATCACTGAGAAAATAGATATGGTAGGCATGAAGGTGGTTATGAGGCAACGGCCCTTGCGCATTCCATTTATGAAGAGTTAAAGAGGCCATTAAGGATGCCATAAAATATCATTTCGGTGAGAAAAACGTGCTAAATGCTTCACGTAAGCCTTAAAATAAGGTGCCGAAAACTTTTGACATCTTGCTTAAAAAGATTGAGGATGTTATTGTGGCTTTTTAAAGGGGTCAACCATGAAGGTGGTTACTGCCCAAGAAATGAAGGCCATTGACCAATTTACCATTAAAGAAGTTGGAATTCCTGGGATAGTGCTTATGGAAAATGCTGGACGGGGGGTATTTACTTATATCAAATCCTATTTTTCAGACCATATCAAAAGGGGTGCTATTGGGGTGCTTTGTGGGAAGGGAAATAATGGAGGCGATGGCTTAGTGGTTGCTCGCTATTTGTATGAAGAAGGTTACCTAGTCAATGTTTTTTTGTTTGGCCAGAAAGAACAATTAAGAGGTGAGGCCTTAGCCAATTTAAGAATTGCAGAGCGTCTGAATCTCCCCATAATTGAATGTTTGGATGAATCACATTGGTCAAAGGCAAGAGAATATCTTATTGCCTGCAGTCTAATCATAGATGCCATGTTAGGGACAGGTTTAAAGAGTGAAGTAAGAGGTTTAATGCGCGATGCAATTGATTTTTTAAATAATATCTTTCCTGGTTTTGTTGTGGCAGTAGATATACCTACAGGACTGAGTAGTGATACAGGCTATCCTTTGGGTGAAGCTGTAAAGGCAGATTTAACGGTAACTTTTGGCTTACCCAAGATAGGTCAAATAGTATATCCAGGAGTAGATTATGTGGGTATTTTAGAAATCGTAGATATTGGTATTCCCCATCAGATTCTTAGTAATTTTTCCTTAAATCACCATCTAGTCACGGATGAAGAGGTAAAGCATATTTTACGCCCGCGCCAAAAGGCCATACACAAAGGGCAGGCAGGACATGTATTGGTGTTAGCAGGCTCCTCAGGAAAAACAGGGGCAGCCACTCTTACCTGTCTTGGTGCCTTAAGGATTGGGGCAGGTTTAGTGACTTTAGGCATTCCCAAAAGCCTGAACCCTATTTTGGAAGTCAAGCTTACTGAAGCAATGACTTTACCATTACCTGAAACAAAAGATGCTACTCTCTCCCAGAAAGCTTGGGAAGTAATTGGAAGTTCGGGCTTAAGATATAATGTTATTTGTTTAGGACCAGGCATAAGCACTCATCCGGCAGTGGAGACTTTAGTAAGAAAGATAATTACCGAAGCTCAAACACCTTTGGTTATAGATGCAGATGGTCTCAATGTCTTAGCTAATGATTTGGAAATTTTAAGACAAAAAAAGGCAGAAATAGTACTTACTCCTCATCCAGGCGAGATGTCCAGATTGGTTAAAGTACCCACAGAAACAGTGTTGAAATCCAAACTTGAATTAACTAGAGAAATTGCTGAGCGATATCAAATAACAGTAGTGTTAAAAATGGCTCATACCTTAATTGCCACTCCTCAGGGTGAGATTTTTATAAATTCTACAGGTAATCCGGCCATGGCTAGCGGAGGAATGGGGGATGTTCTTACTGGTGTCATTGGGGGATTTATAGCCCAAGGATATTCACCCAAAGAAGCATCTATTTTGGGCGTGTTTTTGCATGGTTTAGCTGCTGACTTTTGGTTAAAAGGTCATAGCCAGGCGGGCCTGTTGGCCTCAGAAGTAGCTGATTATCTTCCCTTAGCCCGACGTGAAATAGAAAAGAAAGAAAAATAATAAATTTCTCCATGCACCTTTTGTCCACGTGAGGTAGAGGTCATTTCCCCTTTCTCTTATTTTCTTTATAACTTTGATATAGATAACAAGTTTGGTAATAACAAGAGGCAAAATATTGCGCACAGTGCATGCTCGTTATCTCACAAATGCCGTATCGCCAAAATGGGCAATATTTGTGTTTCTTTTTCATGCCCGTCTTCTGGTTACTGGAGTGTTTCACTTACTGACGGAGACTGGATTATTTCCTCTTCTACCTTCATTTGCCTTTCAGATTCTGTAAGAGGGATGTTTGCTAAAAAAAACTCAATGTCTTCAATACTCAATCCAATGGCAAATTCTATATCTAAGCCTGATTCACTTAACACAGGACTATCAAAATACATAGTCCAATTTTTTTCTCCTGTGTCCAAGTAAGCCTGCTTAAGCGTCTCCAGTTTTTTCACAAAGATAATCTTCTCCATTCTTCCATGTAAATAAAACGAATACCGTCCTGTGGCCTTTGTAATAGCATAATCTTCTTCTCCGTTATCTGTTCTTACCCGAATCCTCCAGTAGTTATTTTCCGCCAATAATTTACTCTGTATTCGCATTTTTTATACCTCCATTTATTTGTAACGCAAAAATTATGCCAAAATTTATCTTAAGATAATCTCAATTGATTTAGTTCTATAAGTAGCGGGTTTTTCTGAAAAATTTTAGTTTGAATAAAACAAGGTCAGTTGATAAATATCATTCCACTCGGTGACAAAATTTGTCATTGAGCTATTTTTCTCTAGGGAGAGAAAATATTGAAAATTTCAAGTTTTAGTCTTTGCCTGAACTGTCTTAATGAGTTTCACTATTTCTTCATGTCCATTTTTTATGGCATATTTCAAGGCAGTCATTCCATTTTTATCTTTAATATCTACGTCTGCTCCGTTTTCAAGTAAAAGTTTAACTATGTTGGTATATCCTAAGGCAGATGCTAGGATTAAGGCCGTCCAGCCCATAAAGTCATCCTGAGCATTAACATCTGCCTCCTTTTCTAGCAAAAGTTTCACAACGGAAATTTGTCCCTTTCGAACCGCTAACATCAAGGCAGTCATACCATTTCTATCCCGAAGGTTTACATTTGCCCCTTGCTCAAGGAGTTTTTTTACCTTATTTACATCTCCTAAAATCACGGCCTGAATTAAATCCATCAATCTAAATATCTCTTATTTCTTTTTGTCCTAAAATATTGTTCTATTCTCTCTCTGTCAAGACCATTTTGGAAACAAAAAAGCATCTCTTGACAGAAAGGAGATAATTAATTTAAATTTAGGTTGAAAAAAAGGGGGAAAGTTATGTATGCCATTATGGAAACCGGAGGGAAACAATATAAAGTAGCACCTGGTGATATAATTAGAGTGGAAAAATTGCCTGGGAATAAAGATGATGAAGTTTTATTTGATAAAGTATTATTGATTTCGGATAAGGAGAAGATAGAATTAGGACATCCCTTTATCAAAGATGCAAAGGTAAGAGGGAAAATTTTAAATCAAGGCAGGAGTAAGAAAGTAGTGGTTTTTAAATTTAGACGTCGTAAGAGATATCACAAGAAAAGAGGACACCGTCAGTATTTAACTACAGTAAAGATAGAAAATATTGAGTTATAAGGAGGGAAAACATGGCCCATAAAAAAGCAGGTGGTAGCTCTCGGAATGGTCGTGATAGTGCCGGAAAGAGGCTAGGAGTTAAAAGGTTTGCTGGCCAATTTGTTAAAGCAGGCAATATTTTAGTCAGACAGAGAGGGACAAAAATTCATCCTGGACTAAATGTGGGAACAGGTAAAGACTACACTTTGTTTGCTAAAATAGATGGTATTGTAAATTTTGAGCGTCTGGGTAAGTATAAAAAGAAAGTTAGTGTGTATCCTCCAAATGTTTAAATGCGTTTTGTTGATGAAGCAAAAATATATGTTAAGGCCGGCGACGGTGGACGAGGTTGTGTTAGCTTTCGCCGTGAAAAATATGTTCCCCATGGTGGACCAGATGGAGGAGATGGTGGCCATGGGGGAAATGTCATCCTTAAAGCCAGCTCTCAACTTCACACCTTATTAGATTTTAAATATCGTCAACACTTCAAGGCCCAGCACGGTCAACATGGTCGGGGCAAAAAACAGACAGGCAAAGACGGAAAAGATTTAATTATTAAAGTACCTACGGGAACACTTGTCCTGGATGTTCAAACTGGAAAGGTCTTGGCTGATTTAACCCAAGATGGTCAAGAAGTAATTGTAGCTAGAGGTGGCCGCGGTGGTTGGGGCAACTGGCATTTTGCTACCCCTACCCATCAAGTCCCACGGCATGCTCAACCAGGAGAAAAGGGAGAAGAACGTTGGATTTTGCTGGAATTAAAATTGATAGCAGATATAGGCTTAGTAGGAGCACCTAATGTAGGAAAATCCTCATTAGTGGCTGCTATTTCAGCCGCTCGCCCTAAAGTTGCTGAATACCCTTTTACTACCTTATACCCTCAATTAGGCTCAGTAGAAACAGAAGACCACTTCCGTTTTGTAGTAGCGGAAATACCAGGACTTTTAGAAGGTGCCCACACAGGTATAGGATTGGGAACTCGTTTCCTTCGTCACATTGAAAGAACTATCCTGATTGCCTATGTCCTTGATATATCCCAAATTGATCCCCAACAACCGCTGAAGGCCTTTAAAAAATTAAAAAGGGAATTAAAGGCCTATAATCCGTCTTTACTCACTAAACAACAGGTGGTAATTATTAATAAAATAGATTTACCAGAAGCTAAACAACGGTTGGCTATTATAAAAAAGGCTTTAGAGAAAGAAAGAATTCCTTATTGGTGTGTTTCCGCTTTAACTGGGGAAGGTATAGAGGTATTTAAAAAAGAAATAGGAAAGATACTAAATGAAGGCAGAAAAAAATCTTACCAAGCTTAGAAAATCTATATGTGAAAATGCGCATCGGATAGTAATAAAGGTAGGAAGCAGTGTAATCACCACTGCGGAAGGTCTTAATCTATCTATTATCGCTCAACTGGCTGCTCAAATCGCCAGTTTGCGTCAAAAGGGTAAGGAGATTATCTTGGTTTCTTCTGGGGCTATTGCCGCAGGAAAGAGAAAAATGAAATTCAAACAAGGCCATTTTTCCCTTCCTCAATATCAGGCCCTGGCTGCTATTGGTCAGGGAGATTTAATCCAGTGTTATGAAAGGGCTTTTGCCGCTTATAACCAACCCATAGCTCAAGTGTTACTCACTAAAGATGGACTAACCCAGCGTTATCGTTACCTGAATGCTCGTCACACCTTTCTCGCTCTTTTGCGCTGGGGAGTAATACCCATTGTGAACGAAAATGATACTGTAGCGGTTGAGGAAATAAAATTTGGGGATAATGATTTTCTGGCAGGTTTGATCACAGCCATGTTGGAAACGGATCTGCTGATTTTCCTCACAGACATAAATGGACTCTATGAACAAGACCCTAGAATTTATCCAAAAGCCAGGCGTTTGCCCATAGTGGAAAAAATTGATGCCTTCATAGAAGCTTTGGGTGCTAGTCCTCCAAACAAACTAGGAAGAGGTGGCATTGCTAGCAAAATTCAGGTAGCAAAAGAGATGACTGCCTTAGGCATTCCAGTAATCATGGCTAGGGGCAAAGACCCTGAAGTTTTATGTTCAATTTTTAAGGGTGAAGAGATAGGAACACTTTTTATTCCCCAGAAAGCACATCTGCGTGTGCGTAAACATTGGCTGGCTTCCTTACCTCCTAAAGGGAAAATAATCATTGATTCCGGTGCAGAAAAGGCATTACGCTATGGCGGAAAAAGCCTCTTACCTCCAGGGGTAAAGTCCATTGATGGAGAATTTTCTGCTGGTGACCCGGTATGTTGCACCAATGAGCAAGGAGAGAAAATAGCTATTGGTTTAGTAAATTACAGTAGTTGGGAAGTAGAAAAAATAAAAGGGCTTAAGACTAAAGAGATCGAAAAGGTATTAGGTCACAAAGGCTATGAAGAAGTAATCCATCGCGATAATTTGTGTATTCTGGAAAGATAAAAGGCTGAACATTTCCCCATTTAAAACTACATCCAAAGGGGTGGTGGATAAATTATAGAGGGATTGTCTAGCAAACCACCCTTTTCCAAACATGGCTAGACTTTGACGTTATAGCCAAAATATTCTATAAACACTTAAATAAAAATACAATCAAAGGAGAAAAATCCAATGCGATTATATTTTTATGTAGTATTAACTTCTGTAATGCTCTTTAATAGTACAGCATTAGCCCAATCTCCTCCATTTTCCACAATAACAATAACTGGAGAAACTAAAAATATTTTCAATAAAGTATGTCTTTTTGAAAAAGGCAGCTCAAAAACTCCCTTTAAAACAGAATACATATCATCTAATGGGAAATATAGCATTGACATTGAGATCCCAGGGGATATGCATCAGTATGGAGATTATTTCTATACAGATATGCGTTTCTGGAGAGACAGTAATGACAATGGGATGAGAGAACCTAATGAACCTATTAGCGAATGTCATTTTATCATATGGATACCATCTGTCAAAAAACTATATTTGCAAGTTTACAATGGGCCAAAATACGAAATCAAATCTTCTCCTTTCAAATATGATTATCCAAAATAAAATAGGAAGTTATGTTTTAAAGGGTTAAAAACAAACTTCTTATCTGCCAATTAGTATCTTGCGCTATCCGCCCACCATTGGCACACTTTAAGAGCTTTAAAGAGGGGCCATTATACTGCCAAATGACCCCTCACTCTAAAGCCCTCTACCTTGATTGAGCTAAGTTTGCAAATCTTATACTTCTTCTACGGTAATACACTCATTTGGACAAACTTCAACACAACTCATACAGCCCACGCACTCGTCTGCATTTACTGGTTCTGCTTTTTCATCTACTAGTTCCCATACCTCTTGAGGGCAAATCTCTACACACTCGCCACATCCCACACAACAATCTTTGTCATTCTTTGGAATAAAAGCCATCCTTCCCCTCCTTTAATTGAAATATCCTTCCCTCAAATAGGAAAGGTAACTCTTATTTTAATTCCCCTTTAATAAATTTTTCAACTAATTCTTCAGGTGTGGCATCTGGTATATCTAAAACTACACCTACCTTGTTTTTATAAAAAACATATTTGGCCTTCTCTTTCATCTCCTTGGCCATCACTAAATCCGCACCTAAATCCACAAATACCTTAGGTCTTATAGGCCCTTGCTGTGAAGGGCTAATCCGCTCCACCTTCTTTATCTGACTATCTTTGACATGCACCATGGCTATTTGGTCACAATTAGTAAGAAATGGTGCAGGTTTGCCATCTTTTAAAGGAATAGTTACTTTATAGCTATTTTTTGCCCTAATTTCATCTAAAGATACAGGTTTTATTTCCATTTCTTTTAAACGTTGAATTAATCTATCAGCAATTTCAAAAAGTGCCTTATTATAAGGATTATCTTCTCTTTCCATATATTTTATTAGTTTGCCTTCATCTCCTGCTTCTACCACTCCTAAATCAAAGGGCAATTTCCCCAAAAATTCAACATGAAAGGCCAAGGCTGTCCTTTCTCCCCCACCTGTTTTAAAAATATCCACTTCTTTTCCACAGTGAGGACAGATAAAACCACTCATATTCTCTATTATGCCGGCAATGTCCATATCTACTTCGTGGCAAAAGGTAATAGACTTTCGGATATCAGCTAGGGCTACTTCTTGAGGAGTAGTGACAATGATGGCCTTGGCTTCAGGAATTAATTGGGCAATAGAAAGAGGCTCATCCCCTGTGCCTGGAGGAGAGTCAACTACCAGATAATCCAAGTCTCCCCACTGCACATCACCAATAAATTGTCTGATGGCCGCATGTTTTAAGGGACCACGCCAGATTACTGCCTGGTCTTTATCCGCCATAAAACATTCCATAGATACTACTTCCAGATTAGGCATAATTTCCTTGGGCAAAACCTTTTGTTCAGGGGAGATATCTAAAATATCTGGGATATTTAAAAGGTGAGGGATGCTAGGGCCGTGTAAGTCTATGTCCAATAAGCCTACTTTATTTCCCTTTTTAGCCAGGGCAATAGCCAAACAGGCAGCAATAGTGCTCTTTCCTACCCCACCTTTTCCACTAAGGACCATCAACTTGTGCTTAATATGGGTAAGGACGGGTTTTAAAATTGCTTCTTCATCTATCCCGGGCATTTGTTTTTCTTGTTTCATTTTCTGCCTCCGCTTTCCTCAACAACTTGTTAAAGAAAAAATTTATATAAACTTTTTCAATTTATTTAGCAATACCACATTTACAATTCAAGGTATAAAACTATATCTTTGCATCTTTTTAGGCACATACCATCTAATAAAATTATAGCTAATGCCTGCTGGTGCAGGCTCAATCCCATGAAAACGCAAATGAATGATAGGTAAGGCTTCAGGCACATATAAAAAAGTATAAGGTTGTTCTTCAGCCAAAATTTCCTGAATACGAAAGTAACATCTTTTTCTTTCCTCTAAATTAAAAGTATGCCGTCCTTCTTCAATCAACTTATCTAACTCTTTATTGTGATAACCAATAAAATTTAATCCCCCTGGGACATCTTTAGAAGAATGCCAGACATCATATAAATCAGGGTCTTGCGGAATTGTCCAGCCTAAAATAGTGGCTTCAAAACGACGTTTGTTAATAAATTCTTTGATGAAGGCCGTCCATTCAATCACCCTAATTTTGACCTTAATGCCAATTTGACCCAGGCGATATTGGATAATTTGGGCAGCATTAAGGCGGTTTGAATTACCTTGATTAGTGATAATAGTAAACATAAAAGGGCGACCATCTTTATCCAAAATCCCATCACCATCTGTATCTTGCCAGCCTACCTCAGCTAAAAGTTTCTTTGCCTTTTCAGGATTATAAAAGTAACGCCTTACATGGGGATTATAGGCCCACATATCTGGTTTATACGGCCCTGTAGCTACCACACCTAATCCCAGTAATACTCCATCTACAATTTCTTGCTTATTTATAGCATAACTTATTGCTTGGCGAACACGCTTATCTCTAAATAAAGGACACTGCAAATTGTAGCCTAAATAAGTATAACTTGCGGCTAGATAGCGATATTTTTTAAAATTTTTTTTAAACCAGGCAGTATCAGTCTGTCTTTTGTATTGTAAGGGGGTTAAACCCATGTAATCTATCCCTCCTGCCTTCAGCTCCAAAAACATGGTTGCCATATCTGGAATAACACGGCTAATATACCAATTAATACAAGGTCTGCCGTCAAAATAGTCAGGATTATACTCCAATATAATTTTTTGTCCACTCACCCATTCTTTAAACCTATATGGGCCTGTCCCAATGGGATGGCGAATAAGGGGGCTTTTAGTAATATCTTTACCACTTAATAAATGCTGGGGCAAAATGGAAATGGTCCAGCTAGCCAGACCT
Source organism: Candidatus Desulfofervidus auxilii (assembly GCF_001577525.1). Taxonomy (GTDB): domain Bacteria; phylum Desulfobacterota; class Desulfofervidia; order Desulfofervidales; family Desulfofervidaceae; genus Desulfofervidus; species Desulfofervidus auxilii. Next base: position 286,592 of record NZ_CP013015.1, read on the forward strand.
GGAGCAAATGGCTGTTTGTAATAGACCCGAAAGGTAAAATCATCAGGCGCCTCTGCCTTAGCTATCTCCATAAAATCTCCTGCATAAGGTGTGGGGGTATGAGGGTCAACCATGAGTTGATAGGTAAAAAGCACATCTTTAGCAGTAAAAGGATGACCATCATGCCATTTTACTCCCTGCCGTAATTTAAAGGTAATTATCTGCCCATCTGAAGAAACATTCCAAGATTTAGCCAGATTTCCAATAAGTTTTAAATTCTTATCATATTTAAGAAGACCATCATACACCAAACTAGCAATTTCATGAGAGGCACTATCTGGGGCCAAAATAGGAATCAAATTACTGCACTCACCAATAGAACCTACGATAATGGCATCACCATAAGGGCACTTTCCATAAAGTGCTGAAACTTGCAAAAAAAGAAAAATTAGGATTGACAAAACCTGTTTCTTTTTGTCTAAATAAAATATGTATCTTTTTTTCATATGCCTAGTGTTTTTAATGTCAAGTTGCACGGTTGTCAAGGTAGCTACTTTTCCAGTTAAAGTAGCTGGGAAGGTGGCAGTGAAAACAGTGGAAATCACTGGTAAGACTACTTGGAAAATCCTCACTGCCCCTTTACCAGAGAGTGAGACCGAGGGGATAGCCTCTTGGTATGGACCTGGCTTTCACGGACAGCGCACAGCTAGTGGAGAAGTATATAATATGTATAAATACACTGCTGCTCACAAAACCCTGCCTTTAGGCACTTATGTGCGGGTAATCAACCTTGAAAATGGTAAGACAGTAATTGTCCGTATCAATGATAGGGGTCCTTTTAAAAAGGGAAGGATTATTGACCTTTCTTATGCAGCAGCCAAAAAAATTGGTATGATTGCTTCAGGGACAGCGCGGGTAAAATTAGATATTATTAGTAAGCCTTAAATTCATAGTAGGAGGTAAAAGATGGGAGATTGTATCTTTTGCAAAATTATTCAAGGAGAAATACCAGCAACCAAAGTCTATGAAGATGAAAAGGTGTTGGCCTTTATGGACATCAATCCCTTAAATGATGGACACACCCTTATTGTTCCCAAACGGCATGCTGAGACTATTTTTGAGATTGACCCACAAGATCTAATTGCTACCATAAAAGTAGCCCAAAAATTAGCCATAGCCATTAAAAAAGCCTTAGATTCAGATGGTATGATTGTAGTGCAATTAAACAACAAGGCTGCAGGACAAATGGTGCCTCATCTACATATCCATCTTATCCCTAGATGGGAAAATGATGGCCTTCAGATTGGCAAATGGGAGATGAAGCCAGGAGATATGGAAAAAATAAAAGACATTGCTGAAAAAATTAAAAAGGAAGTTGGATAATCATCTAACCTTGCATCTTTTAAAACTCCCGCGTAAAATGGCACAATGAATTATGTTTTTGAAAAGGCCAAAATGTGTGATATTAAAGCTATTTATAACTTGCTCACCTATTATGGCCAAAAAGGATTGCTTTTACCTCGTCCTTTAAGCCAGATTTATGATTTTTTACGGGATTTTTTTGTTTGCCGTCGTGAGAGTGAAGTAGTGGGCATTTGTGCTTTACACATTTGTTGGGAAAATCTGGCAGAAATTCGGTCTTTGGCAGTAAAAGAGGAATTTCAAGGAAGAGGTATTGGTTCATATTTGGTTCAGGCCTGTCTTCAAGAAGCCATGTCTTTTGGTATTACCAGAGTATTCACTTTAACTTACCAACCTGATTTTTTTCAGAAATTTGGTTTTAAAGAAGTAAAAAAATCATTTCTACCACACAAAATCTGGGCAGATTGCATTCGCTGTCCTAAATATCCGGATTTGTGTGATGAAGTAGCATTATTGTGGGAGTTCAAAAATGGAACAAATAATGAACATATGTCAAGATAAAATAGCTGTCAAAAACATCAAAAAATATGAAATTTATGCAGTGAAGAGCAAAAAAACAGTTATCCAAGTGAAAGAAGGAAAGGTAGAATTTCTAAACTTAGCAGAAAGTAAGGGATTAAGTTTAAGATTACTTAATGATGAAGGCAGAATAGGTTTTGCTTATACCACAGATATGGAAGAAAGTGCTTTAGAATACATTGTTGATCAAGCTTTAACTGGAAGCAGGTTGACCTCACCTGATGCCTTTTGGGAATTTCCGGTTGAGACCAAGAGTTATCCCCAATTGATGATCTGTGACACAGAGATAGATCTAAATCCCAAGATTCAGTTTACCTTAGAAATGGAGGCCGCAGCCAAAAAATATTCCCCTTCTATTAAAAAAGTGCGTCAGGCCCAATTTCAAGATATATGGGCAGAAGTGTATATTAAAAACCATAGGGGACTTAATGTAAATGCTGAACGCACCCTTTTCAGTGGCAGTATTATGGTTATGGCTGAAGAAAAAGGGCAAGCAGAAATGGGCTGGCACTATGAGTTCAATCCTTTTTTTAGTAAATTAAATTCTCAAGAAATTGCTCAAGAAGCTGCCCGTTTGGCCACAGAAGCTTTGGGGGCTAAACCAATCCCCACCCAAAAAACAAATGTTATTTTGACTAATCGGGTAACTAGTGAAATCTTAAATGTGTTAAGCCCTGCTTTTTTAGCAGATGAAGTCCAAAAGGGGAAATCCATCTTAGCTCCCCATCTAGGAAAAACACTTTTTTCTCCTCTAATCACTATATATGATGATGGTCTTTACCCCCAGGGTTATGCTACCAGACCATTTGATGACGAAGGTGTCCCTCAGCAAAAGACCACTTTAGTAAAAAGTGGAACAATAAATGGCTTCCTCTATGATAGTTATACAGCAGCCAAAGAAAATAAACACTCTACTGGCAATGCTGGACGTATGGGTTTAGAAGTTCCTCCTAAAGTAGAGCCAACCAATTTCTATTTGGAGCCACTTTCCACTTCCTTTGCGCAATTGTTAAAAAAGCTCCATAAAGGCCTAGTAGTTACTGAGGCATTAGGCATGCACACTGCTGATCCTATTTCTGGTGATTTTTCGGTAGGAGTGGCTGGTTATTGGGTAGAAAGGGGAGAAAAGGCCTTTCCTGTAAAGGGCATTGCCATGGCAGGAAATGTAATAAATTTATTTAAAAATATCATTGATATTGGCGAGGATTTACGCTTCTTTGGCCATTGTGGAGCCCCTAGTGTTTTAATAGAAGGAATTCAAATAAGTGGCTATTAAACAAATAATATTTATTTTTTTACTCATCATTATAGGCTGTGCACCTAATAAATTGTGTTTATATTCAGCTCACCAAAAACTATATTTCCCTCCTCAAACCGTGGTAGATACCCAAAAATTACAGGCCATTTCTTGGGAAGACTTTATTAAAAAATTAGAGACGGTTCGGGTCGTTTATGTAGGAGAAAAACACACTTCTAAAGCAGATCATGCTTTACAACTAAAAATTGCCCAGGCCTTGATAGAAAAAAAGAGAGATTTAGCCATTGGGCTAGAAATGGTAATGCGCTCCAGGCAAAAGGTATTGGATGAATGGATAAATGGGAAATTAACGGAAAAAGAATTATTAAAAAAGCTAGATTGGGAGGAAGTCTGGGGCCACGATTTTTCTCTTTATCGGGATATTTTTTTATGGGCTAAAAAACACCACATTCCCCTTATTGCCCTCAATGCCCCACCTGGCTTAGTTAAAAAAATAGCCATGTATGGAATTTCTTCCCTACTACCTAAAGAACGAGCTTATCTTGCTCAAAAAGTTGATTTAAATAATCCTGAACATCGGGCCTTTATAGAACAAGAATATAAAAGACATAAACATTTGAATAAACACGGCATTAGTAAGTTTGAATACTTTTATCAAGCCCAATGTATTTGGGATGAAACCATGGCCGAGACCATTGCTCAATATTTAAAAGCTCATTCCCAAAAACAACTTTTAGTATTTGCTGGTAAAGGACATATCAGTTATAAATTCGGTGTCCCTCAAAGGGTAATAAAAAGACTTCCTGTAAGTTATGTAACTGTTTTACCTTTATCTACTGATAAAGAGGTTATGCCAGATATTGCTGATTTTATTTATGTTACCAAATGAAGTTTAAATTTATCTGGATAGGACGAACAAAGTCTGCTTATTTGTCCCAGGGTATTAATGACTATGTTAACCGCCTCAAACACTATGCTCAAATAGAAATAAAGGAAATAAAACCCAAAAACAAATCTTCAGAAATTAGCACTCTCAAAGAAACACAACGTCTTGAAAAAAGCCTTACAACAGGTGAATACCACATTGCCTTAGATGAAAAAGGAAAATTATTTTCCACAGAAGCCCTAGCAAAATTTTTGGCGGAACTGCCTAAAAGAGGCCATAAAACTATCACCTTCTTTATAGGTGGACCTTTTGGTCTTGAGCCCAAATTTCTCAGAAAAGTAGACTTTGTTTTATCCCTTTCACCTCTAACTTTTACCCACGAAATGGCCCGTATTATTCTTTTAGAACAACTCTACCGGGTGCTCACTATCTGGCAGGGAGAGAAATATCATAAGTAGAAATACTTGACTTGAAGCATCCCTATTAAAGTCTCTTTAGGACTTGATTTATCTTGATTACAAAGGTATAAAAGCTTTTACTGCGCGTTGGGGAGTAAAATGAGAACCATTGAAGAAATCAATGATAAGATTAAAAAAGGCAAGGTAGTAGTAGTTACTGCGGAAGAGATTATAGAGATAGCCAAAGAAAGGGGTATAAAGAAAACTCTTCAAGAAGTTGATGTGGTTACTACTGGAACTTTCAGTCCCATGTGTTCTTCGGGTATTTTATTAAATTTAAAACAGCCTGCACCTAAGATGAAACTAGGTGGAGGTGAAATATACTTAAATGGTGTCCATGCTTATCCAGGGTTAGCTGCAGCTGACATTTATTTGGGGGCTACATCTTTACCTGAAGAAGACCCTAGAAATAAAGTTTATCCAGGAGAATTTAGATACGGCGGGGGTCATGTTATAGAAGAATTGGTAGCAGGAAAGGATATTAAAATTGAGGCCTATAGCTATGGCACTCACTGTTATCCACGCACAGAATACACAGGTTTTATTAATCTTCGTTCTTTAAATAATGCTATGTTATTAAATCCCAGAAATGCTTATCAAAACTACAATGTAGCCGTGAATCTTTCTTCTAAAGTAGCTTATACCTATATGGGGGTATTACTTCCTAAATTGGGAAATGCCAATTATGCTACTGCAGGTCAACTTTCTCCACTCTTTAACGACCCATATTATAAGACTATTGGTATAGGAACATCAATATTTCTGGGAGGTGGTATTGGATATGTTATTTGGCATGGAACCCAACATCAATCTAAGGTCCCCCGAACAAACAAAGGCATTCCTACCCGCCCCGCAGGCACTCTGGCCTTAATAGGTAATCTAAAAAAAATGAATAATTATTGGCTCAGGGGAGTTTCTTTAAGGGGTTATGGGGCCAGTCTGGCGGTAGGAGTGGGTATTCCTATACCTTTACTAAGCGAAGAAATCCTTTCTTATACTCTAATAAATAATAAAGATATTATTATGCCAGTGATAGATTATGGTGAGGCTTATCCTCAAGGAAAGGAGGAGGTTTTAGAAGAAATCACTTATGCTGAATTACAATCAGGAGAAGTAGAAATTGGTGGGAAGAAAGTTCCTACTGGAACGCTTTCTAGTTATGCTAGAGCTAGAGAAGTGGCTGAGACATTGAAGGAATGGATAAAGAAAGGATACTTTCTCTTAACCCAACCTGCTATAACCTTAGAAAAATTAGGAGCAAAAGGTGATTAAAAAAAAATATCTTTTGGTATTTCCTCCTCATGCGGTTGAACAACCGGTCACTTATCATTTAATCCATGACCATGATTTGATAATTAATATTTTAAAAGCCAGTGTTACTCCTGGGAAAAAAGGAAAGCTAATGGTGGAAATGGAAGGGACAGAAGCCAATTTGAACAGGGCTATGGCTTATCTGGCCAGTATGAGTGTAGAGGCTCATCCTGTAATTGAGGGAATTCGCTGGCGTGAAGATAAGTGTGTTCACTGCACTGCCTGTGTTCCTGGTTGCCCTGGACAGTGTTTTGAAGTAAATAGGGAAACTATGCGAATTTCATATATTCCCGAGAGGTGTATTAGATGTAGACATTGCCTTTCAGTGTGTGCTTATGGAGCAATTGAATTGATAGAAGAAAATGCATCTTAATAAATTTTGGAGAAAAAAATGGGTTTAGATGAAATTATAGTTACGCAGGCAATTGTTGACCGTTTTATGGAAAAATTAAAGGCATGTCTTAAGTTAGATGTAGCTATTGTAGGAGCTGGTCCTTCTGGGATGGTAGCTGCTTATTACCTAGCCAAAAGTGGACATAAGGTAGCTATATTTGAGAGGAAATTGAGTATTGGTGGTGGAATGTGGGGTGGTGGTATGATGTTTAATCAAATCGTAGTGCAAGAAGCCGGTAAGCACATCTTAGATGAATTTGGCGTTCGTGTTTACCCTTATAAAGAAGGATATTTTACAGCCGATGCCATAGAGGCTACTACTATGATTTGTGCCAAAGCTTGCCAGGCAGGAGTAAATATATTTAATTGCATTTCCATGGAAGATGTAGTGGTAAGAGAGGGAAGGGTATGTGGTCTGGTGATCAACTGGTCACCAGTAGAAACCACGGGTCTCCATGTAGACCCTTTAACCATTCATGCTCAGTATCTCATAGATGCTACTGGCCATCATACTGAACTCATAAAAGTGATTGAAAGAAAGGCAGATGGTAAGCTTTTTACACCCACCGGAAAAATAGTGGGAGAAAAATCTCTTTGGGCAGAAGTAGCAGAAACTACCACTGTTGAGAATACAAAAGAAGCTTATCCTGGAGCATTTGTGTGTGGCATGGCCGCTAATGCCTGTTTTGGCTCCTACCGTATGGGACCTATCTTTGGAGGTATGTTACTCTCTGGAAAAAAGGTAGCTCAATTGATTCAGGAAAGGTTAAAATCAGAAACATAATCGTCATTCACTTAACCAGGTGGCTATTTCTTTGGCAAAATAGGTTAAGATTAAATCGGCTCCTGCCCTTTTAATGCTGGTGAGAGCTTCTAAAACAACTCGTTTTTCCTCTAGCCAGCCATTAGCAATAGCTGCCTTCAACATGGAAAATTCACCACTTACATTATAGGCAGCAATAGGCCTATTTATCGCTTGGCGGACACGATAAATAATATCCAGATAAGGTAAGGCAGGTTTGACCATGATAATGTCTGCTCCCTCTCCTACATCTAATTCTGCCTCTCTTAGGGCCTCTCTGGCATTGGGTGGGTCCATTTGGTAACTTCTTCTATCACCAAATTGAGGTGCAGATTCGGCTGCCTCCCTAAATGGGCCATAAAAGGCCGAGGCATATTTAACGGCATATGACATGATAGGAATATGGCTGAAACCGCTTCTATCTAAGGCCTCTCTAATGGCCTTTACCCTGCCATCCATCATGTCTGATGGTGCTACCATGTCTGCCCCTGCCTCAGCATGAGAAACTGCTTCTTTGGCCAATAATTCCAAAGTAGCATCGTTATCTATTTGACCATTTTTTATCACTCCACAATGACCATGACTGGTGTATTCACATAAACAAACATCAGTAATGACTATAATTTCTGGGACACTATCTTTTATGGCCTTAATCGCCCTCTGAATAATCCCATCTTTAGCATAGGCCTCGGTGCCTAATTCATCTTTTTTTTCTGGAATGCCAAAAAGGATAATGGCTGGAATGCCCAATTTATAAATGTCTTTTATTTCCTTTACTAATTCATCAATGGAAAAACGGTAATTATCAGGCATAGAAGAAATAGGCTCTTTTATGCCCTTTCCAGGTTGCACAAACAAAGGATAGATTAAATCATCTATACGTAAAAAAGTCTCTCTTACCATCCGCCGAAGGTTTTCATTTCGCCGTAACCGCCTGGGACGATATTGAGGGAAATGCATAAGTGTGCCTCCTTTACTTGGCTTATGCGTTGACGTGTAGATGTGTTTTTTGTTTTCTGAACACTTAAAACTTTTCTTCCTATTCCCTTACCACTGGCTACTAGTCATTATCACCATCCACTGAATCTTCCAGACCAATCTCCTCATCTGTCAAATAACAAGCAGGATCAGGGGCCCAAATATCTCCATAATAGGCCTCTGCCCTAGCCCGAAAGTTACCAGCACAGACATCTAGCCATTTACACTGACTACAGCGGCCTTTAATATATTTTTTCTTTTCTTTTAATCTGGCCATCAAGGGGTTTGAGGTATCCATCCAGATTTCACTAAAAGGCCTTTTTCTCACATTGCCAAAGCTATGATTGCGCCAGAATTGGTCAGCATAGACCTCTCCATCCCAACTAATACATCCTATTCCCACCCCAGAGCTATTACCTTCATTCATCTTTAACAACTCTAGCACTTCCTCAGCCCGGGGATTATTCTCCTTTAACATGCGCAAGTAGATATAAGGACCATCGGCATGGTTATCTACGGTTAACACTTCTTTTGGTTTTCCCCTTTGAAACAGATCATAAGTGCGGTCAATGATTAAATCTACTACTTTTCTTGTCTCTTCATGAGATAAGTCTTGTTCAATTAAGGCACTACCCCGGCCAGAATATACTAAGTGATAAAAACACACTCTGTCTATTTCTTCTTTTTCTACTATATCAAAAATAGCAGAGACTTCCTGGGCATTGCCTTTAAAGATGGTAAACCTAAGACCCACTTTCAATTCTGCTTCTTTGCAATTTCTTATACCCTCAATGGCCTTTTTAAATGCCCCTGGAACCCCCCTAAACTGGTCGTGCACCTTTTCTGTCCCATCTAAACTTATGCCTACATAAGAAGTGCCTATTTCTTTTAGTCTTTTAGCCAAATCTTTAGTAATCAAAGTCCCATTAGTAGAAAAAACTACCCTTAATCCCAATTGGGCTGCATACTCAGCCAACTCTAACACATCTTTTCTGATTAAGGGCTCACCTCCAGAGAATAATAGGACTGGACACCCAAATGTGGCTAAGTCTTTAATTAATTGTTTTCCTTCCTCTGTGGTCAATTCGTTGCTGAAATCTTTGTCTTCGGCCTGGGCATAACAGTGTTTGCACTTTAGATTACATCGCCTGGTGCAATTCCAGACCACAATAGGTTTTTTATCTAAGGCAAATTGAAGGAGATGAGATGGCAGATTTTTGGTCCTACGTCCATACCGCAACGGGTCTGATGCTTCCACTGTGCCACAATATAACTTAGATACGCCTATCACGGGGTTTTTTTAAATTATATCTTCAGGCATGTCAAGCATTTCTATTTCGTTGACAAATAGGGTAGATTTTGACATGGAAAAAACATGTAATATAATAAAATAAAGATAAGTTAGATGAATAAATCATGAACAATATCGCAACAATAATAAAATATATTTCCGATGATTTTGAAACATTATGGGACTTGATTGCACATAACCAAGAGCATATACCGAGAGGAAATTATCTTTTTGCCGTACAAAGCATGATTTTTTTAGAGGTAGTTTCTAGGGTATGCAATAAGATAGACAAATTGCATGAACTATCCCTTGCTATAGAAGATAGATATTTTCAAAAACTCCCTTCATGTTTACGATACTCTTCTAAGGAAAAAGATGACTTTCTTTTGCCGTATAGAGATGAATCCAGTAAGCATCAATATCTGATTTATTGGCTGTTTAAGGCAGTCAGACATGGAACCGCTCATTATTACGATCAAATAATCCTACAAGGTGTAGATTTTTATTTAGACATAGGGGTGACTGGCCCAAAAATTTCACATTGCTTAAGCTACATACATGAAAATAGACCAAAAGTTAAACATCTTCAATTTCAAGAAATAGAAGATGAACAGAGTTTTTCTACTTTAGGATTAAAAACAGAGCATAAATTAATTCGATTATACTTTAATCCAGGTCTATTTTATTTGGATATAAAAGCTGCCATTAAATCCATTCGTCTTGTTGATAATTATGGTAAGCAACCAATGGATGAGTTTGTATCTGAGTTATATAAAAAAGATATGCAAATTAACTGCAAGTTAAAAACATTGGAAAAATGCGTAAAAATAGAGAAATAAATCATAACAATTCGCTGCACCTGACCGCTATACCGCTGGCCTGCCGTCCACCAGTCAGGCAGGCGCTCCACAGCGGCAGGTGAGCTTAGACGTTATACGAAAATTGAAAAATGAAAAAGAGATTTGAAATTGAGCAGATAGGAATAATTCATAGCCCATATAAGACCAAGGAGGAATGCCCCATCCAAGGTTCACTTAAGCCAGAAGTAACAGGAAAGATTGAAATATATCCAGAATATGAAGAAGGATTAGAAACGATAGAAACTTTTTCCCATATCATGTTATTTTATATTTTTGATAGAGCAGGAGAAATAAAATTATCCAGATCAACTTTTCTAGATGATGCACCTCATGGTGTTTTCGCTTCCCGACACCCTTGTAGACCAAATTTCATCGGTATTTCTATTGTAAAACTAGAAAAAAGAAATGGTAATACATTAGAAGTAAGCGGAATAGATATTCTGGATAATACACCACTCATAGATATAAAGCCATATATCCCGAGATTTGACTATGTTAAAAATGCAAATAATGGATGGACAGAGGATAAAAAGATTCGTCAAAAGCCACCAGGCAGAGAATGAAAACGTATAACAAGCCAGTGCACTAGACCGCCAATCCACTGCGCTGCGCTTGCGGTCTTGTCGGCTGGTGACTTTAGCTGTTGGGTATTTTAGAAGTTATGTTGGGGGACTTGCATACCGAATTATTGATACCGGTGCATCGGGTGGCATAATCGTATCGCCGTTACCACTGCAAGATGGAGCGAAAAAAGTAGCCAAAGCCAACCATATCGTCCACGTTCGGTTAGGACCATCAACCCCAGAGAACTTTGCCATCAGTTTTTTTCAACAAGGTCTTTGTTGGTAGCATCAATTCTGCCAGTTAGCTCAGTCCTTACCTCATCAATCCTTCGGCTTTGTTCAATTAGATGCCCATTTATGTCAGAAAGGCGCTTTTCTACAGGGTCAAGCCTTATACCTATCTTTGCCTGATTATCTTTTATCTCTTTAAGTTCAGGTAGGATAAAATTCTTTATAGCAGTAACCACGCCTTCTTTATTCATACTCCTTACCTTCATATTCAAGCATAAATTTTATGGACAGGTAAGAACTACCCAAAATACTTGTTAAAAAACCCTTTTCCCAAAAATCAATCGCGGATTTTTCTATTTCATTGACAGACAAAGGGAAAATAATTAAACAATAAAATAGTCATATTTTTAGGGAGTAAGGACATGTATAACCAAATTCAACAGAAAGAATTGCTGGAGAAGACAAAATTTTTTTTAAATTGGTTAAAAAATCATCCCGTAAAGACCCTCTCTCTAAAAGAAGCAGAAAAAATTATAACTAATCTGCGAGAGGTAATTATTTATCACGATTGGCGGTATTATGTATTAAACGACCCGGTTATTTCTGATTATGAATATGATATTTTGTTTCGCTATTTGCGGGATATGGAAAAAAGGTATCCCAAACTTATTACTCCTGACTCTCCTACCCAAAGAGTGGCTAGTGAACTTACCAAAGTCTTTCCAGAAGTGCCTCATCTTTCTAAGATGCTTTCTTTAGACAATGCTTATGGTGCAGAAGAATTAAGAGATTTTCATAGGCGGGTAACTCAAGGCCTGGGTATAGATGAAGTAGAATATGTTTGTGAACCCAAGTTTGATGGGGCAGGTATTGCTTTAATTTATGAAGGTGATTATTTAAAGCGAGGTGCAACCCGTGGTGATGGTGCCAGGGGTGAAGATATTACTCCCAATATCAAGACTATCCATTCCATCCCCCTTAAGGCCCCTTTTTCCCAATTTGGCATCCATCTTTTGGAAATAAGGGGCGAGGTGTTAATTGATAAAGAGACCTTTCATAAGTTAAACCAAAAAAGGTTGGAAGAAGGTTTAACGCCCTTTGCCAATCCTCGCAATGCTGGTGCTGGCTCTTTAAGACTCCAGGACCCAAGGGAAGTGGCCCAAAAAAACTTGGTGGCCTTTGTTTATCAAATTACTTATGCTGTAAATAAAAAAGGAGAGACTCTCTTGGGTAGTCATTTGAGGTCTCACTGGGAAGTTTTAAACATCTTGCATCAATGTGGATTTAAGGTTACCCGCGAGGCTCGGTTATGCCATGGCATAGAAGAAGTTATCACTTTTTGCCAGGATTGGGAAGGAAAGCGAGAAGGATTTGACTATGAAATAGATGGAGTAGTAATTAAGCTCAACTCTATTGCTTATCAGCAAAAACTTGGTGAAACTGCTCATCACCCTCGTTGGGCAATTGCCTTTAAGTTTAAGCCTAAACAAGCAACTACTGTTTTAAAAAGAGTGGTTTTTCAGGTAGGTAGAGTGGGGTCCATCACGCCTGTAGCAGAACTTGAACCGGTGGAGGTAGGAGGAGTGACCATAAGCCGAGTTTCCCTTTTTAATGAAGATTTTATCAGAGAAAAGGATATTAGAGCAGGTGATACTATATTAGTAGAACGAGCAGGTGAGGTTATTCCTTATGTGGTTAAGGTGATTAAAGAGGCGCGTAAAGGAACAGAAAAACCCATTATTTTTCCCAAGACTTGCCCTTCTTGTGGTAGTGCTCTGGTGCGTTTGCCTGATGAGGCTGCCTGGCGGTGTCTAAATATCCGTTGTCCTGTTCAATTAATGGAGAGATTGAAGCACTTTGCTTCCAGACGAGCCATGGATATTGAAGGACTGGGAGATAGGACCGCTCGGGTATTGGTGGTTAGTGGGTTAGTAAAGGACGTAGGGGATATTTATTTTCTTAATGAAGAAAAACTACTAAAAGAACTCCCTAAACGCATGGAGGCCTTAGGGAAGCCTATTCCCACTTTTTTAGGAGAACTGAATGTAAAAAAATTACTTAAAGGCATTTCCCAAAGTAAAATAAGACCCCTTCACCGCGTGATTTACGCTATTGGTATCCGTTATGTAGGTTATACCACGGCTACCATTTTAGCAGAAATGGTGAATTCTATTGATGACCTTATAAACATGCCCTTAGAAGACTTGGAACTGGCTCCAGGTATAGGTCCTAAAATTGCTCATAGTATTAAAGAATTCTTTAACCTACCAGAAAACATTAAGGTGATAGAAAAATTAAAAAAGGCTGGTGTGCGAATGGCCAAGCTAGAGATGGCCGGGCCTTTAGCAGGCAAAGTGTTTGTGTTTACTGGTGCACTCAGCACTATGAGCAGGGACGAAGCCAAAAGTAAGGTAGAGGCGTTGGGTGGAAAATCTGGGGATACAGTGAGTAAGAAAATAAATTATGTAGTGGTAGGAAAAAACCCAGGCTCAAAATTGGAAAAGGCAAAACGCCTAGGATTAAAAATTATAACAGAACAAGAGTTTTTAGAAATGATAAAAGAAAGGTAATTTTAAAAAGGTCTTTACTAATCTACTTTGACTGCTTATTTTTATTAAAATAGGAGAATAAATTGATAGGTTCTAAAAGAGTCTTTGTAATTGGTCATAGAAATCCTGACAGCGATTCCGTTTGTGCGGCTATTGCCTATGCCTATTTCAAGAATAGTATGGATAAACAACATCTTTACATACCAGCGAGAGCAGGTGCTTTATTAAAAGAAACACAATTTATCTTAGATTATTTTAAGATTGAAACACCTATACTTGTTACTAATCTATCATCTACGGTGAGCGACCTCAATCTGAAAACCCCAATTACTGCCTTTTTACACCAGTCGATAAAAGATGTAGCCATGATTATGAAAGAACGTAATATTGACACTGTTCCCATTGTAGATGAATATCAACGGTTATTAGGAGTAACTGGCTACAAAGATATTGCTAAATATTACATAGACAGAATTAAGTGGGATGAAGTTACCACTTCGGTTTCAGTAGACCTAAAAACCTTGGTTCAAACTCTACAGGCCCGAATACTTGCTAACCCTAAAAAAGTGAAGACCCTTACCGGCCGCATTCTTATCGCTGCTATGCAGAAAGGCACTATTCTTCATTATATAAAAAAAGGAGATATTGCTATTGTTGGGGATCGAACAGATATTCAAGCAGATTTAATTAAATCAGGTTGTAAGGCCTTAATTCTTACGGATGAGACCTCTGTTAGTGAGGAAATCATTAAGTTAGCTAAAAAGCATAGCACTCTTCTCCTTTCCACTCCTTATTCTAGTTTTACGGTATCTAATTTGCTACCCTTAGCCGTGCCTGTAAAGGCCGCTATGCGGCAAGATGTACCGGTTGTTTTTCTAGAAACCCCAATTGGAGAGGTAAAAAAGAAAGTGCTAGAATCGGTTTATAGATGTGCCTTGGTAGTGGATTCTGAACGTCGGCTTATCAGTATCATTACCCGTTCTGACCTTATTTATTCTATTAAGAAAAAGGTAATTTTAGTAGACCACAATGAAAAAAGCCAAGCTGTAACTGGAGTTGAAGAGGCGGAAATATTAGAAATCATAGACCACCATCGTTTAGGTGATATTTCTACATTAAAACCTATATTTGTGTACAATGACCCTGTGGGCAGTACTTGCACCATTGTTGGAGAATTGATTACCTTACATAATATAGATATTCCAGCAGAAATAGCTGGGGTACTCCTAGGAGGAATACTCTCTGATACACTTATTCTTTCTTTATCTACTACTACTCAAAGAGACAAAAAAATGGCACAGGTTTTGGCTAAAAAAGCTGGTATAGATATTGAGACATTTGGGCGTGAATTAATAAAATCTCAAGTGGATTTAAATCATAAATCGCCTAGAGAGATACTTTTACAAGATTTTAAGGAAAACATCATTGGAGAAAAAAAGATAGGTATAGGACAAATTCTTATCTTGGATCGGCAAGAATTAAATCCTTTGGAAAGGGAAATAAAAAAAGAAATGGAAAAAATAAGGAAAGAAAAGGGATATGATCTAGTAGTGTTTCTTATTGCTAATCCATTTGAAAAGAAAGGAGAAGAGGTTTGGGTCAAAGGAGAAAAGGAGATAGTAGAAAAGGCCTTTGGAGTAAAAGTAAAGGGAGATTGCTGTTTTATTTCTAGTATTCTTTCCCGCAAGAAAGACTTTATTCCTAAAATAGGATATTCCTTTGAACAGATTTAAATTTTATTGGTGGCGGTGGAGGGATTCGAACCCCCGACTCTGCGGATATGAGCCGCATGCTCTGACCAACTGAGCTACACCGCCTGGTAAGATTTTAACAAAGACCTGTTTCTTGTCAAGATTGCTTTTTCTGAACAATTCTCCAAATAGGACCTTGATTGGTATCTATAATTTCTATACCTTGAGAAAGCAGTTTCTGACGTAAGGCATCAGCTCGGGCCCAATCTTTTCTCTTGCGGGCCGCTTCCCGCTCTTTTATAAGTCTCAAAGTTTCCTCATCTAACTTTACCTCATCAATGTCCATAATATTAAGCACTTGATTTAATTCTTTAAAAGTAGATAAAATCTTTCCTTTATCAGTTTTGTTCAAACCCTTCTGCCATAAAACAGGGTTAATCTCATTTATAAAACTGAAAATAGCAGCCAGAGCAGCAGAAATATTTAAGTCATCATCCATGGCCTTGATAAAACGCTGCTTCATGTTTTCAAGAAGAGTATCCAGGAGGGGGTAGCTAGGCTCAGGGGTCTCAAGCTGTAAGTGTAAGATAAAGTTGTTTAACCGAGCTAGGCTTTTCCTTATGGCATCCAGGCTAACGTAAGAAAAATTGAGAGCTTTGCGGTAATGGGTAGCCAAAAGAAAATACCTTATTTCTTTACCAGAATAACCCTTTTTTAGTAAATCATTTACCGTAATATAATTGCCGGCTGAACGAGACATTTTTTGGCCATTTACAAAAACCAGTTCATTGTGAATCCAATAGTTAGCAAAGGTTTTTCCAGTCAAGGCCTGGGCCATTGCTATCTCATTTTCATTATGGGGAAAGATTAAGTCTTTACCACTGGTATGAATATCTATGGTTTCTCCTAGATACTTCATGGCCATAGCTACACATTCAATATGCCACCCTGGCCTAACCTTGCCCCATTCTGTTTCCCAAAAAATACCAGCCTTTAATTCCTGCAGATTACACCGTTTAAAAAGGGTAAAATCCCGGGGATTCTCCTTCTCATAACTGTCCAAATCTACAGTTAGTCCGATTTTAATCTTGTCTAAATTAATGCCAGAAAGCTTACCATATTCTTTAAATCGGGAGATATCAAAATATACAGAGTGATGTTTTTCATAAGCATATCCTTTTTGTAAAAGCTTCCTGGTAATTTCCATCATTTCTGGAATATGTTCACTGGCCTTGGGATAATGTTCAGCCGGTTTTATACCCAAAATTTCTATGTCTTTTAAAAACAATGTAGTATAAAATTGAGTAATTTCAGTAAGGGGTTTCCCCTCCTCTTGGGCCTTGGCAATAGTTTTGTCATCTATGTCCGTGATATTCACCACATGCCTTACTTTCAGTTTTTTGAACTCTAAGTACCTCCTGATTAAATCTGCTACTACCAGACGACGATAAACCCCAAGATGAGGAATGTCATGCACTGTTGGTCCACAGGAATACATCAAGATTTGCCCAGGAGTAATGGGTTTTAAAAACTCTTTTTTGTGGCTTATGGTGTTATAGAAACGAATTGTAAGAGCTGGCTTTTCCACAAAGAGAGAGGTGCTTAAATATCGTTCTCCTCCATCAGGAAGTATGACCACAATCACCCCATTTTCAAGGGCTTTTGCCTTTTCTATGGCTATAGCCATGGCTGCACCACTACTTATCCCTGCCAAGATACCCTCTTCCTTGGCCAAACTTCTGGCAGTGTGCAAAGCTTGCTCAGCCTTTACATTCACCTTTTCGTCTAAAAATTGCTTATCATAAATACCAGGGACATAAGATTCCTTTAGATTTTTAAGACCAGGAATAAACTCTCCTGGATATGGTTCTACCCCAATGACCTTAATAACAGGATTATATTCCTTGAGACGCTTGGAAATACCCATTATTGTGCCCGTAGTGCCCATACCAGCCACTACCATATTGATCTTCCCTTGAGTTTGCTGCCAAATTTCTTCACCTGTGTTATAATAGTGGGCTTGCCAATTATAAGGATTATTGAACTGATCAGTTAGATAATATTTTTCTGGATGCTTCCGCACCATTTGATACGCCTTTTCAATAGCCCCATCTGTACCTAAGTGGGCAGGGGTAAAAAGGAGTTCTGCACCATAAGCCTTTAAGATTCGCTTTCGTTCTGTGCTTACTGATTCAGGCATTACCAAAAGTAACTTATATCCCTTTATGGCCGCTACCATGGCCAGGCCTATACCTGTATTACCGCTAGTAGCTTCAATGATTATCTTTTCTTTAGTCAATTCTCCACTCTTTTCAGCTCCCTCTATCATGGCTAGGGCCACCCTGTCTTTTATTGAACCTCCTGGATTAAACATTTCAAGCTTAGCCAGAATAGTAACCCTGGGATTGGGATTAAGCCTCTTTATTTCCACCATAGGTGTCTGACCAATAAGATTTAAAACATTTGGATGCACTTTCATATTGGGCCATGATAGCTTATAGAAAACTAGATGACAAGGGCTAATGATTAGTGGCTGAAGGCTTGGTTAAATAATTCTTAACTTCCCCTTATTATGATTGTTAACCACCTTTCCTATGATACTTGCCTCTTTAATCCCTTCAGCCCGAAGCTTTGCCAGACAGTTAGAGGCATCTTTTTCTGATAAGACAATGATAAGGCCACCTGAAGTCTGGGCATCAAAGAGTATATCCAGAGTTAGTTCAGAAAGCGATGAATTGACATCTACTAAATTGGCACAAAAATGCTTATTAGCATAGCTTCCAGCAGGAATAAGTCCCATAGAGGCATATTTCCAAGCCTCTGGTATGACAGGCACCTCCTTGGCCCAAATTTCTATCTCTTTTTTTGAAGCCATGGCCATTTCTAACAAGTGTCCACCCAAACCAAATCCTGTTACATCAGTGCAGGCATGGACATCAAACCCTTGCATTATTTCACTTGGTCTAGCATTTAAACTGGCGGCTATGTTTATCAACTTTTCTATTGCTTCCTGGCTAGCCAGATTGCCTTTAATGGCGGTAGCAATCACGCCTGTGCCCAGAGGTTTAGTTAGAATTAGGACATCACCTATTTGAGCTCCAGCATTAGTCAGTATTTTATCCGGATGGACTATACCACTGACCGCAAGTCCATATTTTATTTCAGGGTCATCTACACTATGACCTCCAACTAAAATGGCACCTGCCTCCTGGACTTTATCCAATCCACCTCGTAAAATCTCCTTCAAAATATCTTTAGATACCTCTTTAATAGGGAAACAAACAATATTCATGGCTGTTAATGGTTTCCCACCCATAGCATAAATATCACTTAAGGCGTTGGCCGCCGCAATTTGGCCAAAGGAGTAAGGGTCATCTACAATGGGGGTAAAAAAATCCAGTGTCTGAATTAAGGCTGTATCTTCTGTAAGTTTGTAAACCCCAGCGTCATCACAGGTCTCAAACCCCACCAATAATCTAGGATGTCTCTGCCGAGGCAATTGTGCCATAATTTCAGCCAGGTCCCCTGGACTCAGTTTAGCTGCTCACCCAGAGGCCTTGACTTTTTCCGTAAGTCTATAACTCATATATTTCCTTCACTGTCCTTGGAAAACCTATGCTTCTACTTAGCTCCTTCAACAATTCCTTTGCTACTTTTAAAGAAAGGCCTAACTCTAGGGGCGGATAATCAGGTGCTAAGACCAGCTTTTTATCAAAACGAAGCATAAGCTCGCATGATAGACAATAATCTTTATCTTCTTGATGTCTTTTCCAAAATGTATCTAAATTTATATCATCTTCTTTCTGCCCGATAAAAAGACTGGGATAATCAGCATCATAAAGTAGAATGTATGCCAACCCGTCTTTATGAAATTCTATTAAAAAATGGCGTGTGTCTTGAAACTGAGTATCAATTCGCATTTCCATTATTGTATATTAAAAAATAATATAAAGCAAATAAAGATAGCTTATCTCAAAATTTTCCATTTATAAAAATTCCTGATAAGAGTTGTATAAAAGAAAATTTTTTGCTACAGAAATTTCATGGCGCTGTTTCCCAAAGAAACTACCTTAAATTGGGTCTTGAGATTTCTTAACAAACAGTCTGCGGTTTCTAGGGTAGAAATTCAAAGTTATAAAAGGAACCGCAGTATTAAAGTCTTAAAAAAAGAAGCAAAATTTCAAATTATAGAAAATGGTTTTTGGAAAGAAGAGTTCATAGTAGAGAAAAATGAATTAAAAACCATTCTTAAAAAATTAATAAGACGGGAATTTCCCCGAAGTCACAAGTTATGGGTGTTCAAACAAGTTTCCGAGTAGGCAAACTATTAATCTTTCTTTAAAAATACTGTTCTAATAGGGAATGGAATCTCAATTCCTTCTTGGTCATAACGTTTTTTAAGTCGTTTAACAAACTCATGTTTTACCAAATATTGGTCTACAAATTCTTTGGCCCTTAAGATAACTGTAAAATTGATACTGAAATCATCAAAGGTGTGATAGCGAATAAAGGGATTAAATTCTGGCACACCCCCAGAAACTTCCTGCATCACTTCCTTTGCTACCTCTATCGTTACCTTCTCTACCTTCTCTAAATCACTATCATAACTCACTCCTACTTGGACTAACACAGCAAGCTCTCTCTCTGGGAAGTAATAATTAGTAACAATGGCTGAAGCCAATTTTGAATTGGGAATGATGACAATATTATTGGGGAGCTGCCTAATGGTGGTGTCCCGCCAGGTAATATCCGTTACATAACCTTCTTCTCCTGTTTCTATTTTGATGTAATCTCCAGGTCTCACTTTTTTGGTTGCTACGATGTGTAACCCGGCAAATAAATTGGCTAGGGTATCTTGTAAAGCTAAAGCAACAGCCAAACCGCCTATACCTAAGGTAGTAATAAGAGGGGTAATGGAAATACCTATAGTATGTAATATCATCAAAAAGCCAATAACTAGAACAAAACCCTTAATAAGGTTTTTAAAAATACTGGCTCCTGGTAAAGCACCTTTTATTTTATCTTCGTATATCTGAATCAAGTCACTTAAAAATCTAGCTAGAAACAAAAATGCAGTAAAAAGAACCAAAACCAAAAGAATCTTTTGCGTCAGTGCCAAAATTTTGTCTGGTAAAGAAACAAAGTTCAAGGCAATATAAATTCCCAATAATAAACACCAAAGAACCACTGAACTCTTTAAAGACCGGATAAGAACATCGTCAAAACGCAGTTTTGTTTTGGAAGTAAGGTCTAATAATTTAGAAATAACCCACTTTTTGCAAAATCTCCCTAACACCAAAGAGGCTATTATAATAATGGGAGGAAGAAACCATTTTGCCAGATGTGTAAAATCCATATTGCCTCCCTAGGTTTTTAAACTGCCAATAATCATATTAATATCTTTTATTTCATGTCTTTCTAAATAAGCTTTAATCCCCTTAATTACCTCTATACTCACTTGAGGATTTAAAAAATTGGCACTACCAATCTGAATGGCCTTTGCACCTACAATGAGATATTCTAAGGCATCTTCAAAGTTAGTAATACCCCCAATTCCTATTACAGGAATATTTGAATTTCTTACTATATCCCAAACCATCTTTAAGGCAATGGGTTTCAAACAGGGACCAGATAGTCCTCCAGTAATATTACCCAATTTAGGCTTACGAGTAAAAACATCTACACCCATAGCTGGAAAACTATT
The DNA here is from genome assembly GCF_001577525.1 of Candidatus Desulfofervidus auxilii. Classification (GTDB taxonomy): domain Bacteria; phylum Desulfobacterota; class Desulfofervidia; order Desulfofervidales; family Desulfofervidaceae; genus Desulfofervidus; species Desulfofervidus auxilii. Next base: position 307,487 of record NZ_CP013015.1, read on the forward strand.
AATTAGGGAAACCCCATCTGCACCTGCATCCATTGCTGCTTTAGCAATGGCCACAATATCTGTTACCTGTGGGGAGAGCTTAACAAATACTGGAAGATGTGTCCTCTGACACACTGCTTGCGTAATCTGGGCTACCATTTTGGGGTCAGTAGCAAAAACTTCACCTCCTGTTTTAATATTTGGACAAGAAACATTTACCTCTAGGGCATCTATACCTGTAGTATCCAATATTTCTGCCAAGGCTGCATATTCATCTATAGAAAAACCAAAGATATTCACTATGATTTTGGTATCAAATTTCTTTAAGAAAGGAAGTTTTTCCTGAATAAATTGTTCAACTCCAATATTTTCCAAACCAATGGCATTTAATAGACCACAAGACACCTCTGCCAGACGAGGTGGAGGATTACCGATTTTGGGTTTTAAAGAAGTGCCCTTAACTACAATACCCCCCAGTTGGTTTAAATCTATTAACGGGGCATATTCTTCTCCATAGCCAAATGTTCCAGAGGCTACCAGGACAGGGTTCTTTAGTTCTAATCTCCCTACTTTGACTCCCAGATTTATCTTTCCCATTTTATTTCCTCAGCCTTAAACACCGGCCCTTGCTGACAAAGTTTTTTATAACCATCCTTTCCTTCTATTATACAGCCCAGGCATGCTCCTATTCCACAGGCCATTTGGGTTTCTAATGAAACTTGCATAGGGATATTTTCCTTTTCTGTCCAAAAAGCTAATGCCTTTAACATAGGCCAAGGTCCACAGGCATAAATACCAGCCGGTTTTTGTTTTTCATATAAGGCCTCTACACCAGAAGTCACCAGTCCCTGATAACCCATACTCCCATCCTCTGTATAAATAATTAAAGAACCTAGTTTTTCATGCAACAAATCTATTAAGTCTTCCCTTACTTTATACCGCAAACCCCAAATAATTTTAAAAGAGACTCCTTTTTTTATCAGCTCTGACCCCAAAAAACAAAGGGGAGCAATTCCTGCCCCACCAGCCACTAACCATTGAGGGAATTCAGGAAGAATCTGAAAGCCTCTGCCTAAAGGACCAAGGACACTGACTTCTTCTCCCCCTCTCCAATTACTCATCAAATTTGTTCCTTTTCCTACCATTTTATAAAGAAGGGCTATCTTTTCTCCTTCACAGAAAAAGATAGAAAATGGTCGGCGTAAAAAGGGGTCTAAGGTATAATCAACTTTTACCATAACAAATTGGCCTGGTTTTGCTTCTCTAGCAATGTTAGGAGCAAAGAGTGTTAACAAATGAAAATTCTCTGTGCCTTCTTCTATAAAATGTCGTTGTTCTAAAACTTTGGCTGTTTCTAGTATCATTTCTTATTAGTTAACATAATTACTGCTCCAAATCTACCGGTCTTTTTTCTGTCCCTGCGGTAAGAGAAAAAACGTTTATCACAAACTGTGCAGATATGGGCAATTTCAATATGGTTTGAAGGCACCCCAGTAGCCACTAGTTGGTCATGGCTTATTACCCACCAATCAAAACAATGCTCCTTTATCTTATAAGGCCATAATGAAACTGGCAATAGTGTTTTATAGTCTTTAATTTCTCCACAACATGGTCCCAAGGAAGGGCTTATTCCTGCCCAGATATCACTTGGAGCACTGCCAAATTTATCTTGCATCTCCTCTATAGTAGCCCCAATTATATTGCATACATTTCCTCGCCAGCCACAATGTATAGCCGCAATTACTCTTCTTTCGGGGTCGCAGAGCAAAATTCCTTGACAATCTGCCAATTTTACCAGTAAAGCAGTATAACTACAACTGGTAATAAAGGCATCATAACCTTTAAAAGGAGGCAATGTGTCATCTTGCACAATCAAAATATTTTTGTCATGAATTTGCCTTGACCAAACAATCCTTTTTGCCCCCATATATGTTTTTACCAATTCTAGATTTTTTTTAACCGCCTCAGGGTTATCTCCTACATCAAAACTCAAGTTTAAACTAGAATAAGCCCCCTGACTATGACCTCCTTTGCGGGTAAAAACAGCATGTTTTAAGAAAGAAAACTGTGAAAGGCAGGAAAATTGGAAAACAGGCAAAGGGGTTTCATGAAATAGCATAAATAAACTCATCAATTCTTTCTTGGAGTTCAATAGTTAAGCGGATGGCCTTTGCCACTTTCATATAGTGGTTAATTTCGTCCAATGATAATTTTCTTTTCTTTCTATCTTTTAAATATTTTTGCATCACCTGATAGGCACCAATATGGTATTCCCATACCTTTTTTGGGATACCTTCAAAATATTGTTTTTTATTGATATAAACCCTTTTAGTATTTTCATCATAACTGACCTTTTCAACTATATTTGAATTGCCTTTAGGAAATCCAATTTCTGATTGGTCAAGTGCTGGATGCTTAAGTAAATGGAGGTCAACTAGCTCTTTACCCAAATTACTTAAGGCATTAAAATAATTATTATCTGTAGGCAATGGAATCCTAGGAAAATCTATTTTAAGAAATTCCTCATAGCGCTTTCGGTAAGTAGGAGAACAAAGCACAGCATAGATGTAATAAAAAATCTTCTCTGGCGTAGGTTCTGTGCCTAGGCATTCCTTTATGGCCTGTAAAAACTCGTTAGTAAAGTTAGGGATACGTTTGGATTTTGTTTCCTCTTCCTTAAATAATTCACCTTTGGGCTTGTCAGGATAGAGGTAGAGGGGGAAGAAATAAGGTGCACCTCTATTACTGAGGAAAATTCTCCTATCTGAAATTTCATCACTTACAAAAATATGTGAAAAACCGCTTTCTATAACAATTTCCCTCATACATAGTAAGGCAATATTTTCCTTTTTAAGATTATTCATAAAAGGCAATCTAGGCCTATCTATCAAAGTTGGTTCGTAGCAAATAAACCTTGTATCAAAGGGTCGATAGGCATAAGGATAAATTTTATCTTCAGCTTCTTGGCTTCTAATCTTTTGCCTTGCTCTAGCTAACTTCCAAGTTCCTGTATCCTTGAGGTTCAGGCTTTGACCAACCAAGTCATCAGCTAGGTTGCCCATGAAAATTCTAAGTCTCTGGACTATTTCTTCTTTTGTAAAACCCACCACGAAATGATCTCTGTGCGTTGTTACCCCACTTGACCACTTCCTAAATATCTCTGTCACCTTCCAGAATTGTTCATACTCTGCCTGTAGGGCGAAATCCTTGGGAACGAAGAAATAGTATGGTGAGGTGGGTTTAATCTCTTGCCACTTTGTAGAGACTACATCATTTTTGAATAAGTATTTGTATTTTTCTTCTCTAAGTCCCCAAAGGTCAGCATAATAAACCTTCTTCTTTCCCGTTGGCTTTTCAGGTTTTACATACAGGGCAATAGAAACACCTTGCTGAATATCAAACACATTTTCATCCTTACCGCCTTCTGGTGTTTTTTCACCAATCCTTGAAGACCCATGTAGATTTAAAATATAAATCTCATCAAATGTCTCAAGGAGCTTCCTTCTCATACCTCGATGGATAATGCCAGAAAGATAAGAATTATTACTTATTATGCCAATAATTCCTATGCCTGCCTGTTCTATTTTCCAGTGGTCAAAGCGAATAAATTTTATGTAGTCATCAGAAAGCGGTTGAATATTTCTTTCCTGCCTTACCTCTCTTTTATAATCTTCCATTAAATTTTCAATGAATTGTGATTTATTCTCTGAACTCACAGAGTAGGGAGGATTCCCAAGGATTACCAAAATTGGCACCTTTTCTTTTATCTCCTTTGCCTTTTGACCTTCTTTGGTAAGGTCAATAAGAAAACTTAGCCCCCCAGGCTCTTTCATCTCTAAGGTATTTGTGAGATAAAATCGGAATCTTTCATCTTTCTTAAACTTATAGCCCATCTCTTCTAAGACCATAGAGACCTTGAAGTGGCCAACTGTATAAGGTGCCATAAGTATTTCAAAGGCATAAAAATGGGGTAAGATGTGTTCTTCTATATAAGACTTGATTAGTCCTGTTTTATTTTTTTCCTCTAATTCTTTTTTAACTTGTTTAATGGCTTGGACAATAAAGGTAAGTGTGCCTGCTGCTGGGTCAAGGAGGGTTACATCCTTTGTGGCCAATCCTTCGGGTTTTTTGAATTTATCTTTTAAAAGGCTATGGATTGAGCTTACAATATATGAGACCACTGGCAAAGGTGTATAGTAAACACCCAATCTTTCCCTTTCTTTTGGATTATAAGTAGCAAGGAATGTTTCATAAAAATGGATAATTGGATCCTCCTCCCATTTTGTGGTCTTAAATTCACAAAGAATTGATGGAATATCTGCCTTTTGTAAAAGCTGTGCTATCTCATCCACAACCCAGGCTAATGATTCTGGTAGATTTGGTCCAGTAAAGGAGTAAAAGATTTCCCTAAGCAAGGGAAGGCTTTCAGGAATAAATTTCCAGGCCAATTCCTTCTTGAACCCATTTTTTACCTTCATCCTGGCAGCAAAAAGCCCATAGGCGATGGTCTGGGCATATAAATCCGCAAATCTCTCCTTTGTAAGTTCCTCTATAAGCTCTTGCCTAAATGCCTCATAAAATCTTATTATTTCTTGATTTTCCTCTGACAGTTCTTCTTTTAAAATAAATTCAAGGAATCTTGTCCTTTTAGCAAGCTCCATAGAAAGCTTGGAAGAATCCCTTATTTCAGGCATAGAAAATGAGAAGAACTTCTCAAGGAGTTCAAAGAATAAATCTAGCTTTTCAGGAACAGGGGGCTGCCTTAAATTCTGCAAGATAAATTTACGGCCAACCTCAACTTCTTGAACTAAATTGCTTTGCCTGTATAGCCTAAATTCTAGGAAATTTGTTAGAATAAGGTTTGGGAGTGAATTTCTATATCTTCTAAGTTGCTCAGAATCTTCAACGTCCTTTAGATTTTCATTCGGTGTTTTGGTTTCAATATACCCGATAATTTCCCCATTTGCCCTAATAAGGAAATCAGGGATGCCTACTTCTGTCCTTTTAGGCTGAACAAGGACACTAGTCTCCTTTTCAGTCAAAACAAGCCTTGAGCACTCCTCAACAAGCCTTTTAAAACAAGGATAAAAGCTCTCCTCTCTAAAACCTCCACTTACATAAATCTTGTGGATTTCTTTGAAGTAGTTGCTAATTAACCTTTTAAGTTTGTCTTTTTGTTTTTTCATCATTTATCTACTATAACATACCTTTCCAGATAATCCCACCTGCAAGAGATAACGGACAATCAAACGATGGCCGTCACGTGATGTGGATTCTGCAACATTGTCCAGTGCTGGCAATCAATTCAGTCCATCCTCAAGAAATATTCTAGCAAAGTATAAGACTTAATATTATTAAAATTAGTATAACTTCGCACTTTATTTTCAATCCTTTTGTCTGGATTAATAACAACGATTTTGCGAAGGTTAGGATTCTTTTGAGACAAATTGTATAGTGCCTGAATCAACATTGTATCATCATCTCGGACAGAACATCCGATAAGGATAATTTTTTCGACTTGTTGGATGATCCTGGTGAAAATAAACCAAAGTTCTAAAAAAATTGGGATATTATAATATTTAATTGCAGAAGGGGGGATAACCAGGGGTTGTAATACCGCTTGACCAGAATTGTGGGCACATTTATCACACAATTGGGTAAACCGATCTGTTTTTGAAAAGGTTTCCCCTGAGATTCCGAAATCCCGTAAATCTGAAATTCTGATATTTTGACAACGCCAACAGAAATGCCAATTGAAAGAGCCATGTAATTTATAATAACGAAATACATCAGGTAAATCCCCCTCTTCTCCTTTAAGGTAAGAATGTCCTAAGGACAAATCATTTTCATCTACATCTATTCCATAATTCCAAGGAATTTTCTCTTGAATTAAGATTTTTTCGATTAAATAGTCATAATTTAATGTAGCAAAGTGTGCATAATCCTTATATCTGTATATAAAATCAAAGTAGTGCCTTGGTATTTCTGACTCTGACATTAAAGGTCTTTTCAAGGATTGAACTAAGATTTCTAAAATCCCCAATTTTATATCTAAAAGTTCAAGTCTCTCCTCTTCGGTTCTGAATGATAGTTGTTCTTCCAAAATTACTTTTGTAAGTGCTTCTTCAAAAGAATATTCCTTAAAAGACTTGGATTTATCAATCTTTTGCCATTGTTTGGTTAGACCTTCTAATAATTCTGGCTTTTTCTTTTCGCAAACTTTCACACCAAAAGGCATTATCTCCTCCTCAAGCGGTAAACCTGCATCTTTACCAAAACCTGCTCCTGTCAAAATCAAAATGTTCCTTTTTGCCATGTTACTTACATTAACCTTAATATTAAGGTTACTCCTTTTAAGATATGGTTAATTCCTTATCTCTGCAATACCGGATGAACCTATCAGTTGGGAGAAGTGGACACGTTATAAATAGTTCATTTTCAATCAAATATTTTAGCATCCAAGGTTTTTCCAGGAACACTCATGTCCTCCATTGCAAACTTTTAACACTGCAAAGTTATGGTTTTTAAGATATCTTGTCAATAGTAACAGATTGGCCTATAGATAAAGGTAAAAACTATACTTTTTGTCTTTTCTCCCTATCTACCGTTTAAAATTATCCTAATAAATAGCATATTTATCAAAGAAAGTGGGAGTTCAGATCCAATGAGTTTTTTAGAAGTAAAATGACAACAGAATTGGTGGGCGGTGCTGGATTCGAACCAGCGACTTCCACCGTGTGAGGATGGCACTCTAACCACTGAGTTAACCGCCCAATCAATTCTAACATAACAAATTTATATTTATTTGGCAAGAGGAAAGGTTGACAAAGAAGGGTTTGGTTGTATTATTATAAAAGGGGCCCATAGCTCAGTTGGCAGAGCCACCGGCTCATAACCGGAAGGTCCCAGGTTCAAATCCTGGTGGGCCCACCAAGGGCTAATGAAATTATTATTTAAGATACGAAAACATACTGTAAAATTTGAAAATGCTTAAAAAGGTGCGTTAAAAGCGCACCTTTTTAATTTTTGAGATATGAAAACTGGGGATATTGTGGAGTATTTGCAGAAAATTGTTCCCATGGATTTGGCAGAGCCTTGGGATAATGTAGGTTTACAATGTGGTGATAAAAATAAAGAGATTAAAAAAATTGTTATTGCCTTAGACCCTTCAACAAAAGCCATAAATTATGCTATCCAAAGAGAAGCCCAATTGCTTATTACTCACCATCCACTGATTTTTTCCCCTCTAAAGAGATTGGTTCCCTTTGAACCTGTGGGAGAATTACTCATAACTATGATTAAGCAAGATATTGGCCTCTTTGTTATGCATACCAATTTAGATAGTATTCCTGAAGGAGTGAGTGATGCCCTTTTATTCCAATTGAACATAAAGTCTAAAGGCATACTCTCTCCAAAACAATTTCCAAATACCGGTTTTGGTCGGTGGGGAGAAATGCCTGAAGTTATAGAAGCGGAGCAGTTTATTCAATTAGTAAAGCAAAAACTTCAATGTCCAGTGGTGCGCGTTATCGGTAAAAAAGAAAAAATTAAGAAAATAGGAGTATGTGGTGGGAGTGCCGGTGATTTGATCCCTATAGCACTGGATTTAGGCCTAGACGCATTTGTTATCGGAGAAATAAAATATCATCCTGCTCGGCTTTTTGAAAACATTCCTATGTTGGTGTTAGAAGTGGGTCATTATGAATCAGAAAAATTTATTTTGAAGTTCCTAAAAGAAAAAATAGAGGATTTTTTAGATAAACAGAAAGAAAATGTCGAAATTTTAATTTTTGAGGAAGTATCGCCTTTTAAATATTATTAATAAGGAGGTCAGAACTTGCGTGAAACTCTTTTAAACCTAATTAAATTACAGGAGGTAGACATTGAAATAAAACAAATTAATGGGGAATTAGAGGCAGAGCCGGAGGCAATTACTGCTTTAAGACAAGAGTTAGCAACAGCCTACCAAGAACAGAAGACAGCCCAAGAAGAACTAGCCCAAAAAGAGAAAAACAAAAAGGATGCTGAATGGGAACTTAAAGAATGTGAGGAACGAATTAAAAAAAGTAAACAAAGAATGATGGAGGTAAAGACTAATAAAGAATATCAGGCCTTATTAACAGAGATTGATGAGCTAAATAAGAAAGTATCAGAATGGGAGGAAAAAATCTTAATTGCCTTAGACCAAGTAGAGGCAGCAAAAAAAATAGTAGCGGAAAAAGATAAAAAAGTAAAGGATTTAGAGGAAAGGCTAAAAAAAGCACAAAAACGGCTGGAAACTGTATTTACAAAGTTAAAGAAAAGTTTAGTTGATTTAAGACAAAAACGACAAGAAATTATTAAAAAACTACCTGATAACTTGTTATCCCGATATGATTTTATCCGAAAACGCCGTAATGGCCGGGCAGTGGTAAGTGTGAATGATGCTGTATGCGAGGGTTGTCATATGCACATTCCTCCCCAGAATTACAATGAATTATTAAAGTGTGATAAACTCATGACTTGCCCTAGTTGTCAACGAATTATTTATTGGAAAGGACTATTAGAAAAAAATACTGGTGAACCAAAAGCGGCAGAACAATAGGTTTTACTCCCTTTATACTGACGGGGCCAGCCATGGCAATCCAGGTGAATCTGGTGCAGGTATTGTTCTGGTTGCCCCAGATGGAAGCATCATCGTTCAAAAATCAGTTTATTTGGGCAAAAAGACCAATAATGAAGCTGAATATTTAGCCCTTATTTGGGGTCTTAAAACCGCTTGCCAACATGGAATAAAAAAGTTATATATTTATATGGATGCCCAATTAGTAGTTAATCATTTGAAAGGCATTTATAAGGTGAAGGCAGAAAATTTGAAGGCCCTTCACCATGAAGTTAAAGAATTATTACGCCAATTTTGTTACGAAATTTACCATATAAAAAGAGAAAAAAACAAGCTAGCTGATAAATTAGCTAATTTAGCTATCAAAGGGAGTTAGAGTAGGTGAATGGCCGCCCTCTGAATATTCAGAGGGAGGAAAGTCCGAGCTCCACAGGACAGGGTGGTCGCTAACAGCGACTGGGGGTGACCCCAAGGAAAGTGCCACAGAAAATAGACCGCCAGCGGCCCCATGGAAGTAATTCCACGGGGTGCGGGTAAGGGTGAAACGGTGAGGTAAGAGCTCACCAGTCTGGGTGGTGACACCCAGAGCTAGGCAAACCCCACCCGGAGCAAGACCAAATAGGAGGGCAATCCTGAAAAGGATAAGGGTGGTCCGCCCGACGCCCTCGGGTAGGTCGCTAGAGGCATTGAGCAATCAATGCCCCAGAGGAATGGCCATTACTTGAACAAAGGTGACTTTGTTCAAGGACAGAACTCGGCTTATAGCCTGCTCTAACTCCCTTTAAATTTAGGCAAATCTATGGCCTTTTGGTAAACATCTTGAGCTGCTTCCCATATGGCCTCACTTAAAGTAGGATGGGGATAAATTATTCTATTTAACTCATTAATAGTACATCCTAGCCTGATAGCAAGGGATGCTTGAGTGATTAACTCCGTAGCCTGCAGACCCAGGATATGAATCCCCAAAATGGCATTAGTTTCTCTATCTACCACTACTTTTACAAATCCTGTGGTGTCTCCTGTAGTTATTGCCTTTCCATTGACCATAAAAGGAAACTTACCAATAGCTACTTTATATCCCTTTTTTCTCGCTTCTTCCTCACTAATGCCTACACTTGCTATCTCAGGAATAGTGAATATACACCGCGGTATAGCTCTATAATCGATTAATGTTTGTCTGCCCAGGGCATTTTCTGCGGCAACTATCCCCTCTGCACTGGCCTTATGCGCCAAAAAAGGCCCTCCAATAACATCACCAATGGCATATATTCCCTTTATATTTGTCTCCATCTTATTATTTACTACAATCCTCCCATCTTCACAGAAAATACCTGCATTCTCTAAACCCAAATTATTAATTTGTGGTTTCCTACCTATAGTTATAACTACCTTTTCCACTAGTATTTTTTCAATATTCTCTCCAGAATTTAAAACAACTTCTACCTTGCCATCCTTGAGATTTATTTCCTTTACAGTAGTTTTGGTCTTAATATCCATGCCTCTTTTCGCCAGAATACTTTTTAAAGCCTTAGAAATTTCCCTGTCTTCACTAGACAAAATACTAGATAATGCTTCAGCAATAGTGACCTTACTTCCCAAACCCTGAAAAATACAAGCAAACTCAAGGCCTATTACTCCTCCTCCCACAATAAGTAGGGAAGAAGGAATTTGTTCAAGTTCAATTACATCATTACTAGTTATTATGTTTTGACCATCTATTTTGATACCCAGCATTTCAGAAATAACAGAACCTGTGGCAATAATGCACTTTTTTATATCAAGAGTTTTATCCTCTATTTTTATTGTGGAAGGCGAAACAAAATATGCCTGTCCTTTTATAACCTCTATGTGATAGCTTTTAAGTAGGTTTTTTATTCCGGTTCTTAATCGTTTTACTATTCTTTCCTTTCTGGTCATGATAGCAGAAAAATCAATTTTTACGTTTTTAGCTATGATACCAAACTCTTCTGCCTTTTTTAGACAATGCAAAGTATGAACACTGGCTATGAGTGCTTTGGTAGGAATACAACCTTTATTTAAACAGGTTCCACCTAAATCTTGCTTTTCAATAATGGCTACTTTACCACCCAACTGGGCAGCTCGAATGGCGGCAGTATATCCACCAGGCCCAGCACCGATGACAAGGACATCAAATTCTTTTTTCATTTTACTTCACTCATAATAAAGCAAGTTTTTTTCAAGCTAAAGTAAACTTCTCCATATGTCAATCTTTAAATATAAGGAGATGGTGGTAAATTTGTCTTAAAATATTTATGCATGAATATTAGATGAAACGCAGCCTAAAGAAAATAATTACGTGGTATGAACTGCTGGCTATAGGGGTAGGTGGTATTTTAGGCACCAGTTGGGTTTATTTAAATACTAAATTTTATGCAGAGTATGGACCAGGGGGTGTGATTTTTGGTTTTTTCTTAGCCACTGTCATGGGTGTTTTTGTTTCTTTTTCCTATGCCGAATTGGGCTCAGCATTAAAGAGAGAAGGTGGAGAAATAGTCTTTGCTTATGTGGCCTTTGGTCTAAAAGGAGCATTTATAGCAGGGTGGTCATTATTTACCGCCTATGCTACCTGTGTATCCTTTTATGTACCGGCTGCAGGCTACCTTTTTGACTGGTTCTTTCCCAAGCTCAATACTATTCATCTTTGGACAGTGGCTGGCACGCCCGTATATTTGCCTAGCCTATCTCTTGGCATTTTCCTTCTCATTTTTTTCTTCATGTTGAACTATAAAGGTGTCAGGCTGGCCAGCTTACCTCAATTTTTTATGACTCTTCTATTGGCAGGACTTGGCATAATATTGTTTTTTGTAGCCATAATCTATGGCTCAGTCCATAATATGGAACCGTTTTTTCTAAAAGGGCAGGCACCTTTAAAGTGCACAATACGATTTGCTCTTTTGGCAATGACCTATTTAACGGGATTTTCTTCATTAACCATGCTTGGAGAGGAAAGTGCTGTAAATGAAAGAACATTCGGGAAGGTGATTGTATTATCAGTGTTTATAGCAGGGTTGTTCTATATTTTCATGATGGCTGGTGGTGCAGTGTTATTTCCTTGGCAAGATACCGTAAAACTAGAAAAAGGCATGATTGACGAATTTTATCTTTTCTACAGACCTTTGGGAATGATGGCTTGGCTGATTTCACTTTTAGGTATGCTCACCAGCCTCAATGGACTTATGCTGGCTGCTTCAAGAACCATATTTGTGATGGGAAGAGCAGGTATAATGCCACTTACTTTTGCTTCTCTTGATGAAAGCCGCAAAACACCCCAAAATGCGCTTATATTCGTGCTCATAATAGCTGTTGCCTTTGGTATGTTGGGTAAAAGGGCCATGGTTTGGTTTTTAGACATTGGAGGAGTGAGTATAGGTATAGCATGGACATTATGTGTCCTATCGATGCTGAGACTAAGAAGAAAATACCCAAGTCTTGCAAGACCTTACAAGGCTCCACTTATTCTTATAACTAGTCCTATATCCTTAACGATAGTAATTTTGATATTTGCCATTTCCTTCATTCCAGGAACTCCCCTAAGTCTTATGTGGCCTTATGAATACACCTTATTAGTTGTATGGGTTGTGTTGGGGGCGATTATGTATATTCTTTCTCAAAAAAGATGGAAGAAGCTTGGAGAAGAAAAAATAGCCAGAAATTTGCTTGGTGAATACCTAAACATCAAAACTTAGGACACAGCGTTTCACAAACAATTCCTCTTGCACCATCAATAAATCCCCATATTGCCCCAATGATGCCACCTAAAAAGTGAATGTAAAACCAATATAAACTGATGACATCACTTCAACGAATTTCGTTCCCCAGCCAAATATGGATGCCCAACCTATAAATAGCATACCAATTCCCTAGGAAACACCAAGTCCAACAGCGAGTGCCCTTCATTTAGTTTTTCCATTGTCTTTTACCCTTTTTAATAATATAAAATATACGAGCGAGTCTGGGCATTGAAGGCAATTTGCCTATTTCTGCATTGCCATCTCCACCTACCTCTGATTTTAAAATTCAATGAGCACTCTACTGCTTATATTTTTTTTGAGCTTATCTCTTTTTGAAAACTTTAAAACAAAGAAAAAACTAGCAAAAGGCCTTAAGTAGCTACTGTGCCCTTTCAATTCTAATTCTAGCTGCACCCTTTGTTTTTCTGAGCAGAACTGCGTCATCAGTAATTTTCCCCACGAGATTTACCTCACTTGCAGGCACAGGAGCTTGGTCCCTACTCATTGGAGTTGGTCCAAAGAATATTGCAAGTGCTCTCCCAGGAGGCCAGTATCCAATATCACCCACTTCCACTTTTATCGTTGCTGTCTCGTCAGGAGGCATTTTAACAGGTATCTCAAAATAAAACTCATCTCCCCATTCATGAAGTCTTGCCTCTATTGGGAGTACCTGTACAATCGCTTTTGCACATTCGGTATCAAAAAGCTGCGCTTCTAAAACAACATCTGCTATTACTATCTTTATCTGCACCGGCATCCTGGATTCCTACTTAAACAAACAGTGCTCATTTTTATGTCTATACCTGTATTGACCCCCAGTCAATGTTCTCTACAAAAGGATTAATTAAAGAGAACTATAAACAGGTTTCATGGGAGAAGGCTCTCTCCAATTGAGCTAGGGAAGAATAGCAAACACACGGGCAGGAAATCCAGAACCTCTTTGTGGTTTTGGGAAACTCACAATGACTATAGCCCCTTTTTCAGGCACTTTGTCTAGATTTGCTAAAAGCTCAATTTGATAATGATTTTTGGATAAAATATACATCTCACATTCATAAATGCCCTTACTAGTCTTAATCCCTGGGTCTGTGTCCAAAGTAGCTACTATAATCATTTTTAACTATTTCTTCATATTAGACCCCTTTTATCTCAAATACTCCTCTGCTTGATAAGAACTACGGACATAAGGCCCACTAGCGACATAGAGAAAGCCTAATGCTAAGGCCTTTTTTTTATAATAATTAAACTTATTGGGATGAATATATTCCTTTACTGGAAATGCCTTTAAGCTAGGTGGTAGATACTGGCCTATACTTAAAAAATCACAATTTACTCCACGAAGGGCCTTAAATACCTCTAACACTTCCTCCTCTCTTTCACCAAGACCCAGCATAAGAGCTGATTTGGCATAAATACCTTTAGTTAATGTTTTAATATTTTTTAATACTTCCAAAGAACGGGAATAGTTTGCCATGGAACGCACATAAGAATACAACCTGGGCACTGTTTCCAGATTGTGCCCAATGATATCTGGTTTTGCCTCTATTACCTTTTTAATTGCTCGTTTGTTTCCTTTAAAATCTGGGATAAGGACTTCAATAATAATGTTTTTCATCTTCTCTCTGATGCTAAAAATAGTCTTGGCAAAATGTTCAGCCCCTCCATCTGGGAGGTCGTCCCTAGTCACACTAGTAATTACTACATGTCTCAAACTTAATCGGTAAACAGCTTCTGCTACCCGGTCTGGCTCCTCTGAGTCTACTGGTTTAGGTCTCCCCTTTTTTACTCCACAGAAAAGGCAGTTTCTAGTGCAGATATCTCCCAAGATTAGAAACGTAGCCCTCTTTTTGGAAAAACATTCAGAAATATTGGGACAATGTGCTTCCTCACAAATAGTATGCAGATTCAAATCCTTTAAAAGCAACTTTAAGGCACGGCATACTTTTAAATCAATCTTTTTATTCAGCCAGGCTGGTTTTTTCACCTCTTAAGGTTCCAATCATCAGTAGCGTACTTTTCTTTTTTTAATTTAAGGGCCAATTTTTCCTCTTCAGGAATAAGCCCTTGTTCTATTAAATCTATAGAAAAAGTTTCTTTAAAAGATTTTTTAATAGTATCTGCAAGCTCCTCAAACGTTATTTCTCTGCCCAAGGCCTCTGTTAAAGAACAAACTTTTTCTTCCAATCCATCTATTTTGTTCCGTAAATAGGGCATAAAAATGTCTGTTTTTAGTTCTAAAGGAATAGAACCATGTTGAAAGATTAAATCTCTCTTTCTCTTCTGAGCGTTACCGCCTATCTTTTTACCCCCTACCATAATATCATAGTCCTCATAAGAACTAAAACAGAACGGAGATTTTCCTAAAGCAGGCGGTTTAATATCAATCGCAAAATGTGGGATAAGTCCTAATTTTTTATAGGTATTTAGGAGAAAAGAACATATAATTTTAAATCCATCTTTAACTGAACCAAAGGCATTAATCTCTTGCTTAAAACAAGTCAAACTGTAAGTTACTTCTAAATGATGAAAAATGATTCCCCCTCCAGTGATTCTCCTTACAAATAGAACTCCCTCTTTTTTACATCTTTCTAAGTCCAACACCTCTTCGGCTTTCTGGGAATAACCTATGGAAAAAGCAGGTGGATTCCAGCCATATATCCTCAAGGTAGGTAATACTCTCCCTGAACTATAATTCAATAATATTGCTTCATCTATAGCCATATTGGTATATGGGTCGCAAAGGCCCGAATAAATAAATCGCCATGGTTTCATTTTATAGACTTTTGAAAATCAATGAAGGTTATATGGTTTTTCTAAATTTTTCTTGTAACTTGTGATAGACTATATCAGGCACTAAGCCTTCCACATTACCCCCTAGCCTGGCTGCCTCTTTAACAATGGTAGAACTTAAAAAAAGCCACTTAAAATCAGTCATCAAAAATACTGATTGGATATTTCGATTTAAACGCCGATTCATTAAGGCTAACTGCAATTCGTAGTCAAAATCAGATACAGCCCTAAGACCTCTTAAGATAATATTAGCTCCTTTTTTCTGGACATAATTCACCAGCAAACCTTTAAAGATATCTACTTCTACCCTATCTGCTTCTGAAATAGTTTCTAAAATTGCCTGCTTGGTCATTTCTAATCGCTCATTTGCCGTAAAAACAGGTTTTTTATCCGGGTTTTCAGCAATAGCCACAATGATTTTATCAAAAATCAATAACCCTCTCTTCACTAAACTCAAATGCCCATTAGTAATAGGGTCAAAAGAACCAGGATAAACGGCTGTGGTTTCCATTTTTCAATTATTTTTTTAAAAAAGTAATGTTTGTTTGTCCATATTGTTTAAGGGTAACCAAAGAAAAATCCATAAATGAAAATTTTTCTTTAGGAGAATGTTCAATAATAATCAGTCCTTCTTTAGAAAGAAGTTGGGGGTTGAACTTGATTAAGCGAAGTGTTTTTTCCACATAGTTTTTTTCATAAGGAGGATCCATAAAAATTATCTGAAAAGTTTGGCTTAAAAAATTCAGACCTCTTAGGACATCACGTTTATAAAAAATTGCCTGTGTTTCTATGCCTAAGTTTGAAAGATTCCTTCTGATGATTTGTATGGCAGCCTGGCTTTTATCTACAAAAACAACCTGTTTTGCCCCCCGGCTCAAGGCCTCTATGCCTAAACTGCCCGTGCCTGCATATAGATCCAAAACATTGGCTGAAGACCAGATATCAGGAAAGATATTAAAAATAGCCTCTTTTACTATATTACTCGTAGGTCTTATAAAAGAAACGGTGGATGAGGATAAACGTCTGCCTTTGTATTTACCTGTAATGACACGCATTTATAAATATTTCTCCAAAAGAACTTCCGCAATTTGGACAGCATTAAGGGCTGCTCCTTTCCTAATATTATCTGATACCACCCACATGGCAATACCATTTTCAAAAGCCAAGTCTTTTCTTATTCTTCCCACAAATACCTCATCTTTACCTGCTGCCTCTATGGCCAGAGGATAAAGATTTTTACTTGGGTCATCTACTACTTTTACTCCCGGGGCCTTAGCCAAAAGACTCTTTACTTCCTCTGGAGAAATGGGTTTTTCTAGCTGCATGTGCACTGCTTCTGAGTGGCTATAGAATACAGGCACTCGGATACAAGTAGCACTGACAGTAATGGTTTCATCTTCCATGATCTTTCTGGTTTCAAAAAACATCTTCATTTCTTCTTTGGTATATCCATTTTCTAAAAAAACATCTATATGGGGCAGACAATTAAAGGCAATCTGATAAGGATAAACTTCGCAGGTAACAGGTTGGAGATTAAATAATTCCCTTACCTGTCTTTCTAGTTCATCTATAGCCTTTTTACCTGTGCCAGAGACGGCTTGATAAGTAGCTACAATTACCCGCTTTATCCGGGCTACATCATGAATAGGTTTTAACGCAACTACCATCTGGATGGTAGAACAATTAGGATTAGCAATAATTCCCCTGTTTTTATATTGAGCAATGGCATGGGGATTGACTTCAGGCACCACTAAAGGAATATCTGGTTCCTGCCTAAAGGCAGAAGAATTATCTACTACTACTGCCCCATGGTGGGCAAAAATAGGGGCAAATTGCTTACTTATACTTGCACCTGCTGAAAATAAAGCAATTTTTATGTCTTTTGATTTTACTGCTTCTTCGGTTAGTTCTTCTACTTTTATTGCTTCTCCATGAAAGTTAATCTTTTGACCTGCTGTCCTTTTAGAGGCAAAAGGATATAAATTCTTTACAGGGAACGCCCTTTGTTCCAAAGTTTTAACCATTTCATTACCCACAGCACCTGTTGCTCCTACTACAGCCACATTTACTTCTTTCATAAAATATCCCCCATGCTTAGAAATACAACTAATGAACAAATTTTATCTTTTTTCAAAATATTGTAAAGACCCCAAAATCCACGATTGATTTTTGGACACCTGTCCACCATTTATGGGTCTCAGTATATTACATTGCAAAATACCTCTATAAAATGTATTTTGTAGGTTAGACTCCAATTTCTCAAAGACTTTATGGTCTCACAATAAATTTGCCATATTGGCTAAAGTGACCATCAAAGGTAAAAGCGGTATCAATATGAAGGTATTCCATTAAGGCAAAACTGGTACAATCTGTAAAACTAAATTCTTTATCAGCAAATGATTTAAATATACGCCATGCCTCTTCAAGAAGTTCTGAGGTCATATATTCTATCTGGATAATGCGACTTGCCCGGATATCTTCACCAAACTGGACAGCAACAGCATGACCTGCCCGAAGGCGAATAATGGTGTAACTTTCATCAAGAACATAATCAGTAGTAATCAGGCCCAGCCCCGACTGGAGAATAGTATCTCTGTATGCCAGAGCCTGTTTGTGATAAGCATCCCTTCGATTCTCTATGGCCAGGAATGCAGAAGTATCTATGAAGATCATCTGTTTTTGCCATATAGATAAAGGTCGTGCTTTTCAGCTAGATCATCCGGCCCATCAAAGGAACCACGTCTCCGGAACCAGGGGTCATTTTTATAGGTTTTTTTAAGTTCTTCTGTAAGGGATTGACGGTGCTTTGCTATAAGCTCTCTAATCAGCCGGGAGATGGCAATTCCTCTTGCAGTAGCCTCTTTGCGGAGAAATTCATATTGATCTAAAGGTAGCTCAATATTTAATCTTTTAACTGGCATCTCTAAACCCCTAAAGTTTCTATGTACATACATATCATTGGGATTATATCTTGTCAATATCCCTCTTTATATTTCTTAGGACTTCGTCAAAGTAATTTTAACGGAGATCCAAATGTTAAGCGCACCTGTCTGCCGACAGGCAGGATGGCTCAATGCAGAATGCAAATTGATAAATGCAAAATCGCCTTCTGTTAAATTGGAACGTTAGCACGTTTACACGTTTGCACGTTAGAACGTTAACACGTTGGAACTGGGAAATGGGAATTTCTATTTTCTATTTTCTGTTTCCTATTTTCTATTTTCCTTTTCCTATTTCCTTCTTTATGCACGTTAACACGTTTACACATTCACACATTTACACGTTAGAATTGGGAATTTCTGTTTTCCGTTTCCCGTTTTCTATTTTCTATTTTCTGTTTTCTATTTTCTTAACTGTATTTTGTAGGTTTGAACTTTCCATTTAAAAAGTCAAGTAAAAAATGGAAATATTTTTTAAGCAGCCTTCTCCATTTCCTCCTTTAAGATATAGTCTCGATCTTCTTTTAACATCTTAAAAATAACTTTTATCAATTGTCTAGCAAGGCAGCGCAAGGCATGGTTATGCTCTTTCCCTTCAGTCCGTTTTTTAGCATAGTAAGTAGCGGATTCTGAAACATACCGAATTGTGCAGCCCGCAATTTCAATCATAGTTGCTTTACATATCTTATTAGCCTTATATACAACTCTTGTCCTTTTGTGTTTACCAGACTCATCATCTATACAGGCTACACCACAATAGATCGCAAGTTGCCTCTCGTTTTTAAATCTNTTGATATCTCCAATTTCTCCGACCAATCTGCTTGAAAGCTTTGTTCCTACTCCTGAGATACTTTTTAAACGCTTGACCTCAGAACTCTTTTCTCCTAGCTTTTCCAGCTTCTTATCCAACATCTCAATCTCCTCTTTTAGTTCTAAAATACGCCGAGAATGAGATGATATAATCGTTTTGTATATATCTGCCAGTTCTTCGACGTATTTTGTGTTGCGAAGACTTTCTAACATTAAAGAGGCCTGTTTTTT